>PBSZ01000016.1 GCA_002726445.1 Cellvibrionales bacterium
GTAGACATTATTCCTGTTAGTGATCCCAATGCGGGAACGATGGCGCAAAGGATCATGCAGTATCAAGCGGCTTTACAACTAGCGCAGCAGTCGCCCGATATGTATGACCTGCCGTTGCTGCACCGTCAGATGCTAGAAATACTAAACATAAGGGATGCAGATAAGATCGTGCCTTTAGAGGGCGATATGCAGCCTACAGACCCAGTGTCTGAAAACATGAACATCATCAACAGCGAACCTGTTAAGGCGTTTATCTACCAAGACCACGAGGCGCACATCACTGCTCACAAAGCGATGATCGAAGACCCCAAGATCATGGAGATCATGTCAAAGAGTCCAAACGCACAAAAGGCTGGCGCAGCATTGGCAGCGCATATTCAAGAACACTTGGCGTTTCAGTACCGAATGGAGATCGAAAAGCAGCTTGGTGTCGAGCTACCGCCGCCTGATACAGCGTTGCCAGAAGATATTGAGTTTAGAATCTCTAGGCTTGTTGCTCCTGCTGCTGAACAACTTACTGGCAAGAATCAGCAAGAGGCTCAGGCCAAGCAGGCTCAACAACAAGCTCAAGATCCTATCGTGCAGATGCAACAAAAAGAGTTACAAATCAAAGAAATGCAGGCTCAGACCAAGGCTCAAGCTGAGATGGCTAAGATACAGCTTGATATGCAAAAAGCTGCCAGCAACTCTCAGCTACAAAGGGACAGGTTGGAGCAGGATGCTCGCTTGGCTCAAGCTAAACTGGCAGCAAGCATTGCCGAGAACAACTCCAAAGAAGAGCTTGAAGACCGCAAGATTGTATCCAAGGAGCAGTTGGAAGGATTTAAGATTGGCAGAGAAATAGCTAAGGACTTAGAAGGTGAGTAGTGTATCCTCTGTAAACAGTTTTGAGTATTACAGGCAAACATTGCGTAATCAGATGAACGAGTACGCTGACCATATAAGTGGTGGCGCGTGTAAAGATTATAGTGAATACTCAAAATGTGTCGGAATCATTGAAGGCTTGGCTATCGCAGAACGAGAGCTTTTGGATATGCAGGCCAAGGTAGAGGAAGATTTCTCCGCATAAGCGGTGCAAGCGACTCTGGACGCTTTTTTCCAGTGCATAGGACAACTAATGAGCGAATCATTAGCAATTAACGATGACGCAGTCCCTGAAGAGGACGAGCAGTCACGCAAAGCAAAGCAGTTGCCTCAACCTAGAGGTTACAAAATACTTATTGCTTTACCTGAACCTGAAGAAAAGACGGCTGGTGGCATACTCAAAGCCACTGAAACCCTGCACAACGAAGAGATTGGCTCTATTGTTGGTTTGGTCTTAGAACTAGGCCCAGACGCATACAGCGATTCACAGCGGTTTCCATCTGGCCCGTCCTGTAAAGAAGGCGACTTCATTTTGATGCGGTCTTATTCTGGGACGCGATTCAAGGTTCACGACAAAGAGTTCCGTTTGATTAATGACGATAGCGTTGAAGCCGTTGTAGAAGATCCAAGGGGGATTGTTAAGGTATGAGCGAAGCACAAGAAGAGATGGGTTTCCAAGAGTCTTCAGCCGAAGAAAAGTTTTTTGGCGTAAAGACAACTATTGGTCGCTCATCAGATAACGAAGAGGCGGTTACTGATCCTAACCTAGAGTTAGAGATTGTCGATGACCGTCCAGAAGAGGATCGTCGCGCACCAAAGGCTAGTTCGTCAGATGGCGATATCGATGACGATGAACTCTCTGGATACAGTGACCGTGTACAGAAGCGAATAAACAAGCTTAGGTACGAACAAAACGAGGAGCGCCGCCAGCGAGAAGCAGCGGAACGCCTTCGTGAAGAGGCTGTGAGCTACGCTCAAGCGGTTACCGCAAAGAACAAAGAGTATGAATCTTTGATCAATCGCGGTGAAGCGGCCCTGATAAGCCAGATTAAAGACAAAGCTCAATTATCATTGGAATCTGCTAGGCAGGATTACAAGAAAGCTTACGAAGAGGGTGATACGGATAACGTAGTTGCCGCTCAAGAGAGCCTGATGAGAGCGCAGTCTGAGCTTCAAGAAGCTAACAAGTACGAGCAAAGCCTAGCAAACAAGCCTGTAACGGTAGCGGATGATGCTTATCAGCAGCAGGTATATCAGCAGCAGCTTGCAAGAGAACAAGCTGTAGCGCAGCAGCAGCCGCAACAGGCTACTGTTGATCCAGAGGCCCAAGACTGGGCTTCTCGTAATGAGTGGTTCATGAAGCCGGGGTTTGAAGAGATGACAAGCCTTGCTTATGGCGCTCATGCTAAAGCTGTTCAGGAGGGTGTAGCACCAAACTCCTCTGAATATTTTCAACGAATAGATTCAAGAATGCGTAGCGCATTCCCAGATTATAATTGGCAGGACTCTAGCGATACATATGGACGTAACGCGCCCGTGACTGTCAATCAGCCCTCGTCGGTGGTGGCACCCTCCTCAAGGAGCAATGGTGCTAAACCGCGCAAAGTACGGCTAACGTCCAGCCAGATTGCTCTCGCCAAGCGAATCGGGCTTACCAATGAACAGTACGCGATGCAACTCATTAAGGAGGGCAAACAGTGACTGAAGAGCGCACACCTAGAGAAAACGAGACGCGAGATGCGTCTGCAAGACCTAGTGATTCATGGATTCCGGCTTCTATCCTGCCAGACCCCAAGCCACAAGATGGATGGGTGTTTCGTTGGGTGAGAACCAAGACTCTTGGTGAATCAGACAATGTTCATGTGTCAAGAATGTTCAGAGAAGGTTGGCAGCCTGTAAAGGCCGAAGACCATCCTGAGCTTATGTTGGCTTCTGATGTTGGATCTCAGTTTGAGGGCAACATAGAGGTTGGTGGTTTGCTTCTGTGTAAGGCTGATAAAGCTAGAATGGATGCTCGTACCAAGCACTTTGAGCAAATTGCTGATAATCAGATGCATTCCGTGGACAATAATTTCTTGCGCGAAAACGACCCTCGTATGCCATTGCTCAATCCTGAGCGAAGCACACGGGTGTCTTCATTTGGTAAGGACTAACCTCTGGCAAGGGGTTGGTTGATTAACTTGAGGAGGCCATTATGGCTACCGTTGCAACCCCTATGGGTGCTGAACCAGTTGATACCTTAAGTGCGAGCGGCTCGTTTACGGGCAAGGTTCGTCACATTAAGATCGCCAATGCTTACGCAACTGCTATTTTCTATGGCGATTTCGTAAAATTGGTTGCTGCTGGCACCGTCGAAAAGGCCGCTGTAACAACGTCTGTTGCTGCTGGCACCGTTGGTATCTTCGTAGGCTGCGCTTACACAGATCCCAGCACAAACCAGATGACGTTTAACCAACAATTCCCAGCATCTACGGCTGCTGACGATATCGTTGCTTACGTTGTCGATGATCCTAAGTTGTTGTTCCGCATGCAGGGTGATGAGGCTATTGCTCAGACCGGCCTTGGAAATAACATCTCAGCGGTTAACACTGCTGGATCAACTTCAATCGGTCGAAGCAAGAACGCCCTAGACGGCGGCTCTATCGCTACGACTAATACCCTACCACTGCGTGTCGTTGATTTCGTAGATGGCCCAACAAGCACCGTAGGTGATGCNTTNACAGANTGCATCGTNACCTACCTGCCNTTGAGCCACGCTTACGAAACCAAGCTCGGCGTNTAAGGAGAATTAGGCAATGGCAATTTCAAGAGCGCAAATGCTTAAAGAACTCCTGCCGGGGCTTAACGCTCTGTTTGGTTTGGAGTACGAGAAATACGAAGATGAACACACTCTCATTTATGAGACTGAAAGTTCTGATCGTTCTTTTGAGGAAGAAGTGAAACTGAGCGGCTTTGGTGCTGCTCCCGTTAAAGCTGAAGGTGCTGCAATCTCTTATGATTCGGCTCAAGAAAGCTACACGGCTCGCTATAATCACGAGACGATAGCGATGGGCTTCGCCATCACCGAGGAAGCGATGGAAGACAATCTCTACGATTCTCTTTCTGCTCGCTACACGAAAGCTTTGGCACGGGCTATGGCCTACACCAAGCAGGTTAAAGCAGCGAATTTGCTTAACAATGGCTTCACCAGTTTCCAATCTGGAGATGGCGTCACATTGTTCAACGCTTCGCACCCATTAGTGAACGGTGGAACTAACTCCAACCGTCCATCTACTGGCGCTGACCTGAACGAAACCTCATTGGAGCAAGCAATCATTGAGATTGCAGCGTTCACAGATGAGCGAGGACTGTTAATCGCAGCCCGTCCTACGAGCTTGGTTGTACCACCTGCACTGATGTTTACGGCAGATCGTCTGCTCGAAACCACTCAGCGCGTCGGCACGGCTGATAACGACCTGAACGCTATCCGCAATATGGGTGCAATCCCCGGTGGATACTCTGTCAATCACTATTTGACTGACAGCAATGCGTTCTTCCTCATCACCGACATACCAAATGGTATGAAGATGTTTGAGCGTACTGCTCTGGAAACATCTATGGATGGTGACTTTGATACGGGTAACGTGCGCTATAAAGCGCGTGAGCGATACTCGTTTGGCGTATCTGACCCATTGGGTATTTACGGATCGCCCGGATCTAGCTAATAATAGCTAGGCAATCGAACAGGGCCGCCATTTGGTGGCCCTTGTTCTTTTCCTGACTGATTGTTCCACATGGAACAATTGGACTAACCCAGACAGGAGACTAAAATGGGTACTACAACTTTCAACGGGCCAGTCCGTTCCGAAAACGGCTTTAAGGTTATTTCAAAGAACGCCACTACAGGCGTAGTTACTGACGTAGTAGATATTGCTTCTACCGGAATCGTAACGGGTAAGTATGTAAAACACGTTGGATACGCAACAGGCGTAACTGTTAACACTACAGCGGGTGACAGCCCAGCTATTGGTGAGTTCACGCAACCTGCAAACACAATTATTACTGACATCAAGATCTTTTGTGACGTTTCACCAGTTATTGGTACGGGTGACATTGGTTATGAAGTTGGTACATCTAGCTCTGGCGCACAGATTGTTGCGGCAGTGACCGATGAGATTTTGGACGGCGGCACGACTGTTGTTGCACACAATGTAACTCTGACTACTTTGGTTGTTCAAACTCAAAGCGGCACTACGGCTCCTGCTTCTGTTCAATATACAGACACTGCAAGAACTATCTTCTGCAACATCACCAATACGGTTGATGCTACAACAGCAGGTTCTTTTACGTTCATCATTGAGTACGTTCAGATAGCGTAATAGGAGGCGGTTATGGCTGATGCAGTAGCAACCCAAACTATTCAGGATGGCGGCAACACTGCCATCTTTAGGTTTACAAATGTTAGCGATGGTTCTGGTGAAAGCGCCGTTGCTAAGATAGATGTCTCTGCTCTTGCCGTTGACCCTGTGACTGGAGCAGCTTGCACGAAGGTGTCCATTCAAAAGATTTATTACTCAACAATCGGTATGGGTGTAAAAATCTTCTTCAATGCGTCTACTAACGTGCTTGCTTGGCAGCTTAACGCTGACTGGGCAGATACGCTGGATTTTTCTGATTTTACAGGAATACCCAATAATGCGGGTTCTGGCGTAAACGGTGACGTTTTGTTTACCACTGTTGGTCACTCTAGCGGTGATGTTTACAACATCGTTATGCAGGTGCGGAAGCACTTCTAGATTAAGCTGTGGCTAGAAACTACAAAGAAGAGTACAAAGAGTTTCACTCTAAGCCAGACCAGAAGAAGCGCCGTGCGGGTCGCAATGCAGCGCGGCGTAAAATGGCTGCTTCTGGCAAGGTTAAGAAGGGTGACGGCAAAGACGTTCATCACAAGGACGGCAATGCCCTCAACAACAAACGAAAGAACCTTCGCGTAGAGTCTAAGTCAAAAAACAGGTCACGCAAGAAATGAGCTTAACTGACGCTGAAAAGAACAGGCTAAAAAAGGTCGGGCTTACCGGCCTAAACAAACCTAAACGCACCCCTAGTCATAAAACCAAGAAGGCTGTAGTCGCTGTGCGCGATGGCGGAAAGATGAAAATTATCCGCTTTGGTGACCAGAAGATGGGCCACAATTACAGCGCAGAGGCTCGTAAGAGCTTCAAAGCTCGGCACGGCAAAAACATAGCTAAGGGCAAGACTAGTGCCGCATACTGGGCAAACAAGGTTTTTTGGAGTGGCAAGGGAGGCAGCAAGAAGTCTCCCCCTAAATCTCAAAAACAAAAGTTTGGTAGAGGCTGATGGCGATTAGTCGAGCGCAGATGGGCAAACAAATAAAGAACGCGCCATCCAAAAAGAAACGTGTTTCTAAAAAAAAGCAGAAGGCTAGGAGGCCGTAATGGGGAAGAAAGACCTTGGGATACTTGGCGGTGGTTTGGTTGGACTCATTGCTGAAGAACCTTTAGCTGCGATAAGTCCTCTTGCTGGGTATCTAAAAAACAGACGAGATAAAAAGAAAGATCGGCGGTTAGAAAGAGAAGCTGCTGATGCCGCTGAAGAACAGCGTATGCAAAAAATTATGTCTGCCACAGGCGGTACTGGCGGCATGGATGGGATGAAAGCTGGCGGCAAGGTGAAGTCTATTGATGGTATGGCTATTAGAGGCAAGACCAAAGGTCGGATGATCTAGATGGCTGTTAGCGGCACATATGCATTTAACCTAGACCTCTCTGATGCTATGGAAGAGGCGTTTGAACGCGCTGGCTTAGAGCTTCGTAGTGGCTATGATTATCGCACGGCTAGACGAAGCATTAACTTGCTTATGTTGGAATGGCAGAACAGAGGGTTAAACCTTTGGACGGTCAAAGAGGGTACTCAAGCCCTTACTGAGGGAACGTCTGCTTACGCATTAGATGCAAAGATATTCGACATCATAGAAGCATTTGTTCGCACCAATGCGGGTGACAGTTCTAGCCAACAAGATCAAACATTGAGCAGGATATCTGTAAGTCAGTACGCTCATTTGTCAAACAAGCTTACACAAAGTAAGCCTTTGCAGTATCAGATAGACAAAGCGCCAGCACAGATCACGGTTAACCTTTGGCCTGTGCCAGACAGCGCGTCCTATACGTTTGTTTATTACTACTTAGAGCGCATCGATGATGCAGGCTCTGCGGCTTCAAACAACATGGACGTACCGGCTAGGTTCCTGCCTTGCTTGGTTGCGGGACTGTCTTATCAATTAAGCCTTAAGTTTCCAAACGCATCATCCCGCTCATCGGTGCTGAAGGCTGATTACGAGGAGCAGTGGAACTTAGCTGCTGACGCTGACAGAGAGAAGGCATCCATATACATAGCACCGGGGTTTTAACGTATGGGCGCTTACGC
>PBSZ01000017.1 GCA_002726445.1 Cellvibrionales bacterium
AAAACGTTGGGCAATCGATTCAGCCAATGCGGTTTTGCCACAGGCTGTCGGACCCATTAAAAAAATTGCCGGCGGCAGTGTTGAGGCATTAACGGCCACGTAAAAATAACTTATCGAGCTCGGCTAAGCTCATGGCTGTCCACGTGGGACGGCCGTGATTGCACTGGCCGCTTCGCTCGGTGCGCTCCATGTCGCGCAGCAAGGCATTCATTTCAGGTATGGAGAGACGACGGTTGGCACGCACTGAACCATGGCAGGCCATGGTCGATAAAATATCGTCGATGTGATTTAAAATGCGATCGCTGCTGCCGTATTGCAGTAAGTCGGCAATCACATCATGCACTAACAACTCGGCATCGGCAGAGGCTAAAAATACCGGTATCTGACGAATGATCATCGACTCAGCCGCCACCCGCTGCAATTCAAAACCCAAATTTAAAAATAACTCACTGGCCTGTTCGGCGCAGTCGGCTTCTTTTTCGCTGAGCGATAAACTAACCGGCACCAATAATGGCTGAGCTTGGATACCACTGTCATCGCGCGCCGTCTTCATGCGCTCATAGGTGATGCGCTCATGAGCGGCATGCATGTCGACAACAATTAAGCCTTCGGCATTTTCAGCTAAAATATAAATACCCTTTAACTGCGCAATGGCAAAACCCAGCGGCGGAATTTCACCGTCTTCGGCCGGTCTGGCCAGCGCATCGGCGGCGGCAGAGCCGGAAAATTCAGTGCCGTAAAGCTGTTGATGGTTGGTTGAAAACCCCCCACCCTGAGCTGTCGACGATGAATAATGACTAGCAGTGGGGTAACTTGACGATGAATGACCTGCAGCGCCGTGATAGGCAATAGTCGGTTCCGCTAAAGCCATGCTGCCTTGCTGACTGAGCTGGCCCTCGGTCGAGGCGGCAGCATATCCCGCCCCCTCACTGTTCGCCGGCAAGCCTTCTGGCCTGACATCGGCCAAAGCCTTGTGCAGCGTGCGATAAATAAAGTCATGCACTTGCCGTGAGTCTCTAAACCGCACCTCGTGTTTTGAGGGATGGACATTTACATCGACCTGACTTGGATCCAAACTAAAATACAAGACAAACACCGGTTGACGGCCATGAAATAAAACGTCGCGATACGCTTGCCTGACCGCATGACCAATCACCTTATCCTTAATGACGCGCTGATTAACAAAAAAGTATTGCATGTCTGCTTGACTGCGAGAGAAGGTTGGCTGCGCTACCCAACCCTGTAATCGGTAACCGCTGTGCTCAACATCAAGATGAATAGCATTGTCGATAAACCCTTGGCCTAGCAACTTTGCAATTCTTCTTTCGCGATCTAACACTTCATTGCAGGGGCGAAGTGAGTGAATAACCTTGCCATTATGCGTTAAGCTTAATCCGGTGGCAAAACTGCCCAAGGCATTGCGCCGAAAAACCTCATCGAGGTGATTAAACTCGGTTTTCTCTTTGCGTAAAAATTTTCTTCTGGCCGGTGTATTAAAAAATAAATCTTCCACTTCAACGGTGGTTCCTCGCGGCCGAGCAGCGGGACTTAGCTCAACCGCCATATCGCGACCTACGCTTCTAGCCAGCCAACCCTGCTCGGCTTGGCTCGCAACATTCGAGCTGAGTGTTAACCGTGATACTGAACTAATACTGGCTAAGGCTTCGCCGCGAAAGCCCATGGTAGTGACCGCCTCCAAATCATCTAAGTCATAGATTTTACTGGTCGCATGTGAATCCAGTGCCAGCGCCATATCATCGTGCTCGATGCCACAGCCATTGTCGCGAACTAACACACGCTTAATACCGCCGGCTTCAATCTCTATATCAATTTGATCAGCACCTGCATCAAAGCTGTTTTCAATTAACTCTTTCAATACCGACGCGGGCCGATCAACCACTTCGCCAGCGGCAATCTGATTAGCTAAACGAATATCGAGTTTTTTTATTTTAGTCATAAAGTCTTATCATGGTTGGGGTGGAATTTTAAGCTCTTGGCCCACCCGAATTTTATCATTGTTAAGGCCATTGTAACGACGCAGGTCGGTTAACGAAACAGAAAATTGCTGCGCCAACTGAGACAGTGTGTCGCCTGGCTGAATGGTGTAGTTGTCAGCCAAACGCTTGCCGCCATTGTTATACCAGTGAACCAGGGTGCCCTCTGGCGCATAGACATTAAAAAAATCAACCGTGCCGGCAACAATGGCCGTCGCCAACGTCGCCTGATGCTTAGAAGAAGCTAAGCGTCTGGCTTCTTTTGGATTGGAAATAAACCCCGTTTCAACCAATACTGAGGGGATGTCAGGCGTTTTTAATACGGCAAAAGCCGCATGCTCAACGGTTTTTTTATGCATGGATGTCACCGCTCCCATTCGTTTAACAATGGCTTGGCCCGCTTTAAAGCTATAGTCCCGCTTGGCATTCATACTTAAATCTAATAATACCCCGGCAACCATCGGACTTTGGTCCGCCAGTGAAACACCGCCAATCAAGTCAGTTTTATTTTCTTCTTGGGCTAAATGCTTGGCAATACCGCTAGAAGCCCCCCGATCGGATAGGGTATACACCGAGGCACCACTGACTCGCTTATCGGTAAAGGCATCGGCATGAATTGAAATAAAAAAATCTGCCTGCGCGGCTCTGGCTTTTTCGCGCCGCTTACTGAGGCCGATATAATAATCGCCATCGCGCATTAATACCGCGCGATAGCCGGCACGGCGATTAAAAGCGGCTTGCATCTTTTTAGCGATTGATAATACTACGGCTTTTTCACGAATCTTTTTCGGCCCCAAGGCGCCAGGATCTTCACCGCCATGACCGGGATCAAGGGCAATAATAATATCGCGGCGACCTTGCCGCTGAGCAACGGTCTTTACTGCTGGCTCGATCGATTGATCATCGTAGAGATCAACCACCAGTCGCTCACCGACCTGCTGATTGGCCGGCAAGGTAAACACTCTCGCCTGCACTGACTTCGTGAGTTCTAACACGACACGCAAGTCTGATTGATTGCGCTTCGCGGAACGAATTTTCGCAATCGGTGCATCGGTTAAATCAAGCGCATTGAATTGTGCCGCCAAACTGCGTCGATACTGGGTGTCAGCTATATCAATCACAAAACGAGGCGGCTTGCTTAATACAAAGGTTTGATAGTCAACCGCTGCTGATAGGTCTAATACCAGGCGAGTATGATCCGGCGCTCGCCACAGTCGAGTGCCTTCAACTTCAGTGGCTATAAGTGGCGCAGCGACCATTAACAGCAGCATCGCCAAAAGGCGAGCAACCGTAAATTGTGGCAAATAACTTTTCATTTAAAATCCATTCATGGTCAACATACTCGAAGCCAAGGACTTAATCATAACAGCTGAGCGCTTAATTATCGCTTTGCAGCGCTGGATATAAGACTTGCAACTGCGTTAAGACCTGCTCGCCGGCCGCCGAAAACGCACTTAGGTGGATACGGCGGCTATCCAAATCGCTGATCGACGTATGAGGCCTTTTTTGAAGCTGCTGCTCAGCACTGACCATGTGTTGCAGTGAAAATTTAATGTCAGCGCTGGGAATATATCCCTTGCCGCGCGTTGGCCACTCAATTAAACACAGGGCTTGGCAACTAAAGTAATCATCTAAGCCCAGAAATTCCAGCTCGCCAGGGTCGCTGAGTCGGTACAAATCAAAATGATACACCTGTTGTATCTGAGCTGCGGCCGAAACCGATGTTGAATCTAACGCTTGCATCGCTAACTCATAGGGCTCTACCAGCGTATAGGTGGGACTTTTGACTGCGCCCCGATGCCCATAAGCCTGGATAATACCGCGACAAAGCGTGGTCTTTCCGGCACCTAAATCGCCAATCAAGTAAACACACAGCCCTTGTTGGGCGGCGGCTTCAGCAAAGCAGCGGCCTAGCGCGACCGTGGCCGCTTCATTATCTAATGTGGCACTCAATTCCATATCTGATAGTCACCTCAGCGGCGGCAATCGAAACCGCTTGCGCATCTGGTCAGCAAAACGGGTATTATAGGCGGCTTAGACTCACCACTCACGGGTTATTTCTGTGAAAGACTGTGCCAAAGCCAATAACCGTATTGATCCGCCACTTGATTCAATAAGTGATGCGGAGCTGCTCGCATTGGCTGATGATATTAAGCGCTGGGGCCGTGAATTAGGCTTTCAGCAGGTGGGGATTACCGACACCGAATTGGGCCAACACAGTGACCACCTGCACCGCTGGCTGGAAAAAAATCATCACGGTGAGATGGCTTATATGGCTGAGCGAGAGACCCTGCGCCAAAACCCTGCAGCCTTACATGCCAATACCTTTAGAGTGATTAGCCTGCGCATGGACTATCTGCCGCCTGAGGTTGAAACCGTTAAAATTCTCGACCACCCCCGCACCGCTTATATTTCTCGTTATGCCCTAGGCCGCGATTACCACAAATTGATTCGCAAGCGGATTAAGCAATTAGCCGATAAGATTATCGCCCAAGTCGGTGAGCATTCACCTCGGCCCTTTGTCGATAGCGCCCCAGTTCTTGAACGCGCCTTAGCAGAAAAAGCCGGCCTTGGCTGGATCGGCAAAAACGCTATGTTAATTAACCCCTCAATGGGTTCGTGGTTTTTCTTAGGTGAGCTATTCACCGACCTGCCCTTGCCAGTGGACTCGCCGCAAACCAGCCAGCACTGTGGTAGCTGCACCGCCTGTTTAGACATTTGTCCCACCCAAGCCTTTGTCGGTCCGCATCAGTTGGACGCTAGACGTTGTATCTCGTATCTCACCATTGAGCTGAAAACCCCTATTCCCATCGAGCTTCGACCGCTAATTGGCAATCGGGTATTTGGCTGCGATGACTGCCAATTAATTTGCCCGTGGAATAAGTTCGCCAAGCCCACCGATGAAAACGATTTCAAGCCCAGGCACGGACTTGATCAAGCCAATATGGTTGATCTTTTTTTATGGACAGAGGAGGAATTTGATCGTCATACCCAAGGCTCAGCCATTCGCCGGATTGGCTATGAGCGTTGGCTACGGAACTTGGCGGTGGGCATTGGCAATGGTGAAAACAGCGCCCAAGCCCATGCTGCGCTGCTCGAGCAAAGGGGCTTTTCTGCGCTGGTCGATGAGCATATCGACTGGGCGATGTTGCAACTCAGCAAAAATGACAGACCTGTCATACGGGGCTAATTTGGACGATAGCAGCCATCCAGCCGCTCACAGTTGACGTATATAGCCGATGTATCAATGACTAAACTATGAATAATAGTCAGCGATGCAAGCCAAAACTATAATTGAACACTAACTGATTTACACAATGAGAGTGATGTTATGAAATTTGCCTNCCANGCCACCATGTGTCCTGCAGAACAATATTTNCCNCTTTGCCAAGCNGCAGAGGCAGCNGGCTTNGANACNTTTACCTTNCCCGACAGCATTTGCTACCCAGAAAAAGGNTCNGATTGCTATCCATACAACAGTGATGGNACCCGCGAGTTTCTCGATGGCGTGCCTTTTATCGAGCCGTTTGTCATTATTCCTTATCTTGCCGCNCAAACTGAGAAAATTCGTTTTTCTACCTCNGTGATNAAGTTAGCGGTTCGTCAACCTTCAATCGTGGCCAAGCAACTGAGCAGTATGGCCGCCCTGATTGGTGATCGATTTGACTTCGGTGTCGGAATTAGCCCTTGGCCAGAGGATTTTGAAGTCACGCAAATCGCTTGGGAAAAGCGTGGTAAGCGCATGGACGAGATGATGGAAATCATCAACGGCTTAATGTCAGGTGAATACTTTGAATACAAAGGTGAAATTTTCGATCTCGCGTCGATTAAGCTAACCCCAACGCCTGATTTTCACGTGCCGCTATTAGTCGGAGGCCATGCCAAGCCTGCGCTGCGTCGCGCCGCGCGACTCGGTGACGGCTGGATTGCCGCCGGCGGAAAAATCGATGAATATAAAACTATGATCGATACCATGAATGAATTCCGTAAAGAGTATGGCCGCGATCATTTACCGTTTCAGATTCAAGCCATGTCACACGATTCTTTCTCGGTCGACGGCTTAATGCAGTTGCATGCGATTGGCGTCACTGAAGTGATTATTGCTTTCCGCGATGTCTACGGCAAAGAAGCCGATGACAAGTCGGTGGAAGAAAAAACCCAAATGATCAATTGGTATGCTGACAATATGATCAAGCCATTTCGTGAGCAGGTGGCTTAATGCCTCTTCACCGACCAAGGCCGGGTGGGCCTTGGTCGGTATCTCACCACGCTAATCTGTCTTAATGCCGCTATTTACCCCGTAATTGTGTGATTTTTATCCTAATGCAACGGTTTCTAATGCTGCCAAAAAGAGTACAATGCGCCTCCTTTTTACGTCGCTACTCATCTCAATAGCCATTCTGAGTCAATATTGCTTGTAATGCGCTAAAAACAGTAGCGCCTTTTACACTGGCGCCATCATGCAAACAGAACCCGAACAGGCCTTATTTGCCGATCTCGATCTCCCGGACGCCCTGCTGCGCGCCATCAAGCAACTGGGTTACGAGAGCCCTTCGCCCATTCAAGGGAAAAGCATTCCGGTACTGCTTGAAGGCAAAAATATTATTGGCCAAGCTCAAACCGGCACCGGTAAAACCGCCGCCTTTGCACTGCCTATTTTAGCCAATATTGATTTAAAACAGACCGCCCCCCAGGCTTTAGTACTGGCACCGACCCGCGAGCTTGCCATTCAGGTTGCCGAGGCCTTTCAAGTCTATGCGCGGCATATGAAGAATTTTCATGTCTTGCCAATTTACGGCGGCGCTGATATGCGTGGCCAACTGCGCGCATTGAAACGTGGCGCGCATGTTGTGGTTGGCACCCCAGGACGAATTCTTGATCATTTAGGCAGAAAAAGTCTAAAGCTGAACGAGTTAAAAACCGTGGTACTCGATGAGGCCGATGAAATGCTTCGGATGGGCTTTATTGACGATGTCGATACCATCTTAGCTGAGACGCCCGAAACGCGACAAACCGCATTGTTTTCTGCCACCATGCCAGACCGTATTCGCCAAATTGCCAAGCGCCATGTAGAGTCGCCGGTGCACATTAAAATCAAAGCTAAAACCGCGGTAGTCGATACCATTGAGCAAGCCTTCTTAATTATTAATCAAGGTGAAAAACTCGATGCCTTAACCCGCTATCTTGACACTGAAGCAACGGAAGGGGTGATTATTTTTGTCCGCACCCGTGAGGCAACGGTGACCGTCGCGGAAAAACTGAATGCCCGCGGCTACATTGCAGCAGCCATTAATGGCGATATTAGCCAGCCTATTCGTGAAAAAACTATCGCGCGTTTAAAAAAATCACAATTGGATATTTTAGTCGCCACCGATGTCGCTGCGCGCGGTATCGATGTAGAGCGAATAAGCCACGTCATTAACTTTGATATCCCCTATGATTCCGAAGCCTATGTGCACCGCATTGGCCGAACCGGACGAGCCGGACGATCGGGTAAGGCTTTGCTATTTGTCCAGCCGCGTGAACGTCGCTTATTAGGCATTATTGAAAAAGACACCAAGCAAAAACTCAACAGCTGGGAAAAACCATCGGCTAAACAGATGGCCGAGCAGCGCAAAACAAAATTAGCGGAGGTATTAGCCGCTAAACTCGAAACTAATTTACCCTCGGTGTACCACCAATGGGTCGAGGAGCTGTGTCAACAGCTAGAACTACCCGCCGAGCAATTAGCCGCCGCGTTGCTCAGCGAGCAATTTACCCTAGAGCAATTACTGCCTCCGCCTGAAACGAAAAAACCACGCCGTGAAAAAAACTTACGCGATGGCCGTGGGGATCGAAATGAGCGCGGCAGCCGCACCGAACGAGGTGAGCGAAAGCCGCGTAAACCGCGCCGCGAAGACAATATTGCACTGGAGAAATATCGCATTGAGGCCGGCCATAATCATGGCGTACAGCCAAAAGATATTGTCGGCGCTTTGGCTAATGAGGCCGGCATCGATCGCGAATATATTGGCCGCATTGAATTGAACGATGACCATAGTTTGGTTGGCTTGCCGCCGGGCATGCCAAAAGATATTTTTCAATTACTGCAAAAAGTCCGAGTGAAGGGTCAGCCAATGCGATTAAGTAGAACGCAAGCCGGCAATAGCGATGAACCAGAGCCAACTAAGCAAGCAGCAAGTCCTTCGACGCGTAAAAAACCTGACGCCAAGACTCGCTCACGTAAGCCTAAGGCCACTGAGAAAGATCGCCCGCGTCGAAACAAACCGGCGGCAAAAAAGAAGCCTCAGTCATAGGCTAAGACCATAACGAATAAAGCAACGCCCACGGAGATAAGCAGATGCTAAAGGTGAATGAATATTTTGATGGCCAAGTGAAGTCGATTGGTTTTCAAGGCAGTGAGTTAGCCTCATCGGTTGGTGTTATGGCAGCGGGAGAATACCGCTTTGATACCGCGCAATTCGAAACCATGACTGTCGTAAGTGGCGCACTGACGGTTAAACTACCTGGTCAAGATAACTGGCAAGAATTTCAAGCCGGTCAAAGCTTTACGGTTAGAGCCAATCAAGTATTTGATTTGAAGGTTTTGCAGGCCAGCGCCTACCTCTGTACTTACGAAGATAAGTAAGCCAAACATCCTACCCAATCATATTTTGGCATGCATTTTTTTGGTATTCATTTTTCGTGACGTTAATTGCTCTAGGTCTTTATCTTTCTAGATCGTCTTACTAATTATTCATTCCCGACAGCGCCTTGGCATAGGCTTCGCTGCTTTTTTGGTACTGGCCACGCTGAGCGTAAACTCGACCCAATTGCACAGCTGTTTCCGGCATCTGCTTTTGACTAAAACTACGTTTGAAAAACTCCTCGGCAGACTGAACCTTACCTAAGGCAAGATGTATCTTGCCAACCGCTAACAGCAACACTGCATCGTTAGCATGGGTTGGCAATAATTTCTCGACCAAGGTCAATTGCTGCGTCAACTTAGTCGACACAATATCACCGTATAGGCTCACTAACGCCACATCATAATGACGCTGAATTTTTTCAGCTAAAATTTGTTCGGCATCATCGTATAAATGTCGTAGGATTAACTGTTCAACATAGCATATGACTAGCTGCTGATCTTTTTTATAGTTATTAGGTAATTGCCGCCATTGGTCTAACAAATTTTTACTGTCAGGCAGTGATGCAGCGCGTTTTAATTTTTCACGGCAAGCCTGCCTTGCTAAGGTAAGCAATTCATCGGCGCTGAAGCGGTCAATATTTTTTAAGCTTGGTAGTAACGCTAGCACTTGATCCCAATCATTAAGCTGACAATAGACTTGTAGCAGTAGGCGCAATACTTCGGGATGCTTATGCTTAATTTTCTTAACCCGTATCAAGGTCGCTAACGCCTGTTCGAATTGATTGTTTTGAATTTGCAGCTCAGCTTGAGTCAAGCCAATGGCAACGTCGGCGCCTTTTGTCGATAGCTCCGCTTGTTTCAAAAATCCATCGACCGCTTTACTGTCACCCGCCCCCGAACTGGCTCGGGCAGCAAATAGATAATTAATTAATGGCGTCGGTGAGTTGCCCGCAGAGCGAGCCAGGGTCTTTCTAGCAAAGTCCCAGCGGCCTTCAACAAAGGCAATTAAGCCTTGTGTCGTTCGATTCATACTGCGCTGTTTACGCGCCCAGCTCACCAAACCATGTTGACCACCAAATACAGCACGTATGATTCTGAGTAATATAAACAAAGCCACGAACAGTAATATATTCAGCACCGATGCTACCAGCAGACTCATTTCTATTTGCTTATTGGCCATGGCTATTAACAGGTAGCCGCCGCCGTCATCGAATTGCGAAAACAGTAGACTGGTGGCCAACAAGCTCAGCAGCAGCAATAAAAACCAGCGGCGCATTATCGTTTACCTGCGCTGGCGGGTAATTTTTCTATCGCCTGGCTATTTGACTGGCCAGCTGGATTTTCGGTCGATAGTTTAACCGCTAGCCGGCGCTTCTTGTGGGTTTTCTTTAGCGCTATTAGCGACTGTTCAACACCGGGTAATGCACGACTAATGTCATGCTTCATGAGTTGCTCGAGCTCAACCACGATCGCGCTGATCGACGCATCGTCTGCTGCAAAATACTCATTCAACCACTGCACGGCCTGCGATAAGCTGTGTTGGTAGCTCGACTGCCGGCTGTCGATTAATGCCAACTGGGCTTGATTGATCAACAGACGTAAATTACTGCGTAGATAATAATGCTGCTCGGGTGGCAGTAAAGGTTTGACCGGCTCGGCACTGGTATGCACCACGACTAAGGTTTTTAATTCCTGCCATGTCTGCCACGCGAGTTGCTGCAGCGAAGCCATCACTGGCATTGCTTCATCACTGGCTGGCGGTTCGACAGGGGTTATTACGCTTGTTTGCTCAAGCCGACTGCGCAACAGCGGTAAGCTTTCAATCTTTGCGTTAATAGCTGCTAACCTTAAAAACAGGCCATCGACATCTAACTGGTCAATACTGGCAATCGCTAAACGATCAGCGGCAATCGCGGTGCGCAAATCAAGCCAACTGGGATCGGCTAGCGAGACAAGAATAGCATCGGCGTTAGCCAGTAAATTCAGCGCCGTGCGGCTATCTTTTGCAATTAATAAACGTTGGCTCGCTAAGCGCAATAGATACTCGACTTCGGCTATCTGCCAATCGTCAGTGGTGGTATTGGCGACTAAGGCCAAGCGCCGACTATTGGAAGCCAGTCGCTGGTTAATCTCTTTGATGGCCGTATTGTGAAGCGCGGTTGCTTGCTGTTGATTTTTTTGACCCACCGTAAGACTTTTATCTACTCCATCTAGGCGTTTATTCACTGTAGACAAAGACCGTTTAGCTGCTTGGCTATCACTGCTAATTTGACTGAACATGGGTTGTTGTTGCCACTGCACCCAAGTACTGTAGCCCGACGCGAACAAGGCAATAATAGCAATAATGACAGCAACAACAGCGGTTCGATTCGAAACTGATTTGGCAGCTGTATCGGCGGAAACAAACGTTTGCTGATCGACAATCGTCGCATCTTCAATCTCATCGTGATGGTCGGTAGTATGCTGCTTACTCATTGCATGATTCCTGCTTTATCGTTGGCCAAGCTTATCAGGCCCATAGAATTATGCGACTAATATTATGCGACTAATATAGG
>PBSZ01000018.1 GCA_002726445.1 Cellvibrionales bacterium
GGATTTAGACAAGCCTCGATAAGCGGCCGTCATACTTGCCCAAAGCGTGTCGCCTCCTTTGTCCGGTACGACCTGTGACCTTAATACGGTCGCTAGGGGTGGATGCTGGCGAAACGTCATATCACTGTGCCAACATTCAATTTTTGTCGGCTTATCAGCCGTGCTTTCGAGAATAGAAATTTCTGGAAACCCGTCCACGGTTTGATAGGCCGGATGAGATTGAAGAGGCCCAAACATCGACGCTAATGCATGCTGCTGGGCGGGCGTTATCGCTTGATCACGAAAAAATATAACCTCGTATTCAACCAAGCACTCACGCAGTTGTATATACAATTCATGCGTGATCGGCTTGGTGAGATCAATGCCATGAATCTCTGCGCCAATGCAGCCAGATAAGGGTTTGATGTTCAGCCTGCTCATTTAATCAGTGGCTCCGTTGACCGTTATGAGGCAGTACACTGCTGTTGATACTCGTCACGCAGCTGCTTTTTTAACACCTTATTAGCGGCATTGCGCGGCAAAGGTTGGTCGCGCAGCCAATAGTGAGCCGCCACTTTAAAGTGCGCCAACTTACCGCTAACAAATTCAGCCAGCTCATCTGGGCTGGCTTGCTGGCCCTCTTTAAAATACACGGCAAGGCCAACCTCCTCACCGAGCTTGTCATGAGCGACAGAAAACGCCGCTGCCTCTCTAACGGCGGGATGCTCTAAGTAACAGGCTTCAACTTCGTTAGCTGAAATATTTTCACCGCCACGAATAATAATATCTTTAGCACGATCGACCACGTAAACAAAATTTTCGTCATCAAGATAACCAATATCACCGGTTGAAAACCAGCCGTCAATGAAGCTTTCAGCAGACGCTTCAGGGTTATTCCAATAACCGTTAGCAATTAAAATACCACGAATACAAATCTCACCGCGCTCACCTTTTGGCAGATCTTGGCCATTCTCATCAATAGTCTTAAATTCTATAATCGGCGACAAGGTACCCGAGCTAGACGGCTTGTACCAAAAGCTGGCGCCCGTGCCACTGCAACAGCTGGCATTGGTTTCTGTTAAACCGTAACCACTGCCAGGATAGGGATGGCTGATTTTATCTTTTATTAACTGCGCCATCTTAGGCGGGCTTGCCGCGCCGCCACCGCTGGCCACCATTAAGCTGCTGGTGTCAGTGCTATCAAAATCAGGGTGCTCAAGCAGGTCTAACACCATCGATGGCGCGCCACTCAAAGTCGTGATTCGTTGCTCAGCAATCACTTGTAAAGCTTTAGCGGGATCCCACTTGTACATAATGTTAATCGAACGACCGCCGCGTAACGATAATAGAAAATGTGCATACAAACCTGACACGTGAAATAACGGTACCGCCAATAAGGCTTTTGATGGAAAGCCACTGGTCATCATTTTTTCAATGGTTTCACCGTTAGTCATGGCCGACTGCGCGCCGTGAAATTCAAAGTTGATTAATGCCTGACAAATACTTAGATGCGAGCTCAGCGCACCTTTGGGTCGACCGGTAGTGCCCGAGGTGTATAGAATCATCGCTGCATCTGATGATTCAATTTCAAAGCTATAATCAGTCAATCCTGGCAGTTGTTCACTGTCAATATCGACCAAGAAATCTTCTAATGACTCGGCACGGTCATTGGTGATTGCGCCACTGTTGCGCACCACCACCGCTTTTAACTGCAGGGCCTGAAGTTCATCTGCAATCGAGTCAAAACGTTGCTGATCAGCAAACACCACTTTGGCCCCGCAATCATTCAGCACGTAAACCAAATCGTCTTTTTTACCCCAGCTATTCACAGGTACGACAACTGCCCCTAAGGATATAACAGCCGCATAGGCGGTCATCCACTCCGGGAAATTGCGCATAGCAATGGCCACCCTATCACCTTTNGTNATTTNNTAACGNTGAATCAATTGAAAAGCAATCCCATCAACCTGCTTGAAGAAACGACTGAAACTCCAATCGTCATCTTGATACTGTAAAAATAAGTTTTCGCCATGCTGCCGGCCAACGGCCAAGGCATCGCGAACATTGAGCGGCGCTGATTTATAGGCTTGATAGCTGCGGCCATCGTGTTGCTGCTCAATTAATTCAAACGGTGAGCCAGCTTGCAGTAATTGCTCGCGTGCGGTGATTAAGGTCTCAAACGTACTATTCATGCTATTCAATTATCCTAAAGTTTTTTTAAATAAACAAAAAGCCGGCTAAACAATCCGCCGGCTTTTTGTTAGCTTACTGGTCAAACTAAATGATCGGTCAAGCTGCAACAACACTACTGGGTGCTGGTTGCGCGCCGCGTACTAATGCGCCTGGGCGCGCGTCAGTCTCAACACCGTCTTGCATAATCACTTCGCCAGCAACAATCGTATACTTATAACCTATTGCTTTTTGAAAAACTCGCTTGCCGCCAGCCGGTAAATCATAAATCACTTGCGGCGCCAAAACGCGAAGATTATCAAAATCAATAATATTAATGTCAGCACGCATGCCAATTTCTAAGGTGCCTCGGTCTTCTAACTTAACCGCTCTGGCCGTTTCTTGCGTATGCATCTTCACCGCTTCTTCAATGGTCAACTGACCGCGACTTCGATCGCGGGCATAGTGACTGAGTAAAAATGTTGGCATTGAGGCATCGGATAATACACCGCAGTGTGCGCCGGTATCAGCCAAACTGATCACGGTATTTTCATCTTTCAGCATTTCAAACTGTCGATCAAGGTTACCCTGATCGTAACCCATGAACGGGAAATAAATCATTGCTTCGCCGTCACGCTTTAACAAGGCATCGTAGGCATACTCTTGCGGTGTAACACCCGCGCGTTCAGCCTTAGCAGCAATGCTTTGATCGGGGCTTTGTTCGTAATCAGGTTCCTCGCCCAATTCAAACATGAGGTGAAAATCAGTCGCCATGCGATCGGCGGCTTCTATGCCCATCGCCGGTGTTGGCTCGGCTAAAATCGCCGCGCGAACAGTGGGATCTTTCAATTTTTCGATTCTTTGTTCTGGGCTCAGTGCTGTTAACGGACCGAAATTTTGATGCATGAAAAATGGATTGACCGTACCGTGATAGCTCATTAAAACATTAACCGGTCTAGCACCAACATGCGCGACTAATTGAGCGCCTTCTTCATTGGCCTGACGAACAAACGCTAACTGCTCTTGCACTCTGGTCCATTGACTATCAGTTTGATAAAACAGCACGAAGTTAAATCGGCAGTTATTTTCAATCGATAGTCGCTTGACCCATTCCATTTCTTCTAACCAGGCATCATCTTCAAAGTCAGATACCATGCCGTAAAAGCCCTTGCCTAGCTCACCCATCTTTTTGCCAATACCGAATAACTCATCTTCTTCTGAGTAAGTGCCCGGCATGGATAAACCGTTACGCGTTTTATGCAACTCGGTGCGAGAGGTAGTAAAGCCTACACCGCCGGCATCGATACCTTCTGCCACTAACTCAGCCATGCGCTCGACGTCTTCGGGGGTCGCTCGTTCATTATTAACGCCTCGGTCACCCATTACATAAGTACGAATAGCACAGTGTGGGACTTGCGCGGCAACATTAATTGCCCGCGGCATTTCATCTAGGGCATCAAGGTATTCAGGAAAGCTTTCCCAATTCCATTGAATCCCTTCAGCCAAAGCAGTACCGGGAATATCTTCAACGTCTTCCACGACTTCGATTAAATCTTTATGGGCCTTGTCCGTTCTTTCACAAGGCGCGAAACCGATGCCGCAATTACCCATCACTAAAGTGGTTATGCCGTGATGATTAGCTGGGCTGCAAAATGGGTCCCAAGTCGCTTGGCCATCCATGTGTGAGTGGGTATCGACCCAACCCGGCGCAACCAGATTACCCTTGGCATCAATGGTTTTTTTAGCCGGTTGTGAAACCGAACCCAGACTGGCCACTAGGCCATCTTTTATCGCGATATCGCCATCAAAGGCAGGGTTTCCGGTGCCATCGACAATGCGGCCGTTTTTTATAATTAAATCGTACATAATTAACCTCAATACTGTTGCTAACTCACTGATACAGTCAAGTCGACTATCGACTTGAAAGAAGCTCAGTCTGTGTCGGAAAATACGCTTTATTAAAGCGAAATACTAGAACAAAGGCACTCAAATTAGCGCAAAAAACTCTCTAGCTATGCATTATGGGTCAATTTTACCGCATTCTTCTGTATCGCTAGCATGAGCAAAATGCAATATTGAAAAATTAGCGCGAACACTGGATATGGTATTTAACCTATTGATAAATATAAATTTTTATTCGCACACCAGCGCTCTAAATTTCCGAATCTCAGCCAAAAATTCCGCTGGACGCTCCATTGCAGCGAAATGACCGCCACGCTCAAAATCTTGCCATTGAACAATTTGACTGTAGACATTTTCACACCACTGGCGCGGAAATCGCATCACTTCCTTAGGGTAGCGCGCGACACCGACCGGCACCGTGACCGGCTGCTCTAAAAATTTTAATCGGGCGTTTTGGGTCACTTCGTAATAGAGGCGCGTCGACGAGCAAATACTCTGGGTATACCAATACACAGAAATGTTAGTCAACAGCTCATCTTTATCTAACACTGATTCAATATCACCGTCACAGTCCATCCAGGTATAAAACTTTTCAGTTATCCAAGCGCAGAGCCCAGCCGGCGAATCGTTTAAACCCACNCCTAAGGTTTGNGGNTTNGTGCCCTGAATTTTTTGATANCCCGTTTCCATCGCCTCAAAGCTANTCATGGCATTCACATCNTCAATNTCTTGTGNCGATAAACCNTCATGGGGATCTTCCGTTAATGCATAACCAAAAGGCATATTCAAGTGAATACCATAAAGATGATCGGCATCGACAATNGCNAAATTGGAGGTGATGATNGCGCCCCAGTCACCGCCTTGNGCNATATACTTNTCATAACCCANTCGCGCCATNAACTCGGCNAACATNTCGGCCATNGCAAGCGTGTCNACCTGCTCGCGCTGAGTGGTGCCTGAAAAGCCATAACCNGGCAAAGACGGGCAGACCACATGAAACGCATCTTCAGCTTTACCGCCATGCGCTTCAGGGTTAATCAACGGATCGATGACGTTCAAAAACTCAACGATGGTGCCCGGCCAGCCATGGCTAATTAACAGTGGCACCGCATTCGCGTGCTGAGAGCGCGCATGAATAAAATGGATGTCGTGCGCATCGATACCTGTAGTGAACTGCGCAAACTGATTGAGCCTTGCTTCGTGTTTGCGCCAGTCGTAATGGTGCTGCCAGTAATCACAAAGTTGCTGAATATAGTCGGTTTTTGCCCCGTAGCGCCACTCGGTATTAGGTATTTGGTCTGGCCAACGGGTTAACTGTAAACGCTGCTTTAAATCAGCAATATCGGCATCACTGACATGAACCTTGAAGGGTTTAATCGTATTATCCATGGCTGTCTCGATCTATTTAAAGTTTACTGTGTGTAATTGCTTATACTTCTGAAGGCACCTGATAATGCTTTTGGTATCGGTCAAAATAGTGCCGTTCAGTCGCATCTGATTGGTAATTGTGTGCGCCAAATTTCCCTTTCGGCTTAGCCGCCAAATAATCCAGTATTCGCTGTTTAGTGGCCTCTGTTAAGGGCATATCAAAGTACTGATAAATATGCTCGACACAGTCAATAGGTTGATCCATTAAGTCGCAATAGCGCGAATCACAGAGGCTCTGCTTAGGGACTACACCCGAAGCTACTTGGTCGATGACCAGCTCAAGGCGTTGCGCGGTGGCCTCGCCGACCAAGAACTCATCGAAAGCGGCTGCATTAAACGGCTTATTGGTCCTCATCTTATATAAGCAAGCCATTAAATTAGTCGCTGACCCCATGCATTGAATCGGGTCGCGGTGGGTTTGAATAATACGGGCATCGGGATAAATTTTTAACAGGGTGTCGAGTTTACTTTGATGCGCAGGCGCTTTGAGTAACCAGCGCTTGCGTGGGTTTTTCCACTGTAACACTTGCAACATAATTTTATGCCACTGATACGCGGGCGTTAAATCTGCCTGTGCATGCCATCCGCCATAATTATCAGACATATGCAATGAAGCAATGTGATCACTGATAAAACTACCCGCCATAATTAGACCGCATTCTGCCGGTATATCACCGGCCATTTCATGCACCGTAGCAAACTCGGGCACCGCCCTATTCCACTGAGTAAACAATTGATGGGCATGCTCAATGCGTTTATCGGTTGAATAGGTCGCTGTTTCTGGCGGTGGCGTTGGAAGCATCGATTCCCACATCTTAGGTACACCGACATCAGGGTCCTGCGCTAGGACTTCAAATAAAATTGACGTGCCAGATCGCGGCAGGCCTACAATAAACATGGGGGCGACAATAGCCTGCTGAAGAATTTCTGGATGGCGCTTGGTCAGCTCTGTGATTTCTAAACGTTGATTTAACCAAATCAGTAAATCGTTTCGCGCCATTAGCCGACCAAATAAGGTTAACTCTGCAACGCTGTTTAAATCATCACAGAGCATTTTTAACGGCGCCTGCCAATAATCTTCGCCGAAGTCATCCAGTCCCGCTTTCGCCTTAGCGGCATTAACCAGTGAATCGAAATCTAGCGGCACGACTGAAGGTAAATCAAACGATTCACCCTCGCGATTCGTCGAGTCCAGCCATTCTGGATTCTGCGGATTACTCATAACATTGCCTTTATATCGCTCACTAAGAAACCTTGTTCACTTGCCGTATATTTACAGCTTGGTCACGTGCCGTGCAGGCAGGCGCGTTATTAGCCTATAATCGGCCAATACGAATAATATTCGAATACTTTAAACCATTACTACTAAAGAGAACATGACTATGGATTTAGAACTGAATAATAAAAATGTCATCATCACCGGTGGTAGCGGCGGAATCGGTAGAGGCTTGGTTTTAGAATTTGCCAAAGAAGGGGCTAATGTCATTAGTGCTTCACGCGATACCAAACAGGGCGCCTTATTAGAACAAGAAGCGGCAAGGCAAGAGCTAACCGGTAAAGTATTAGCGGTGGCCACTGATGTGACTGATAGAGCCTCGGTTGATGCGATGATCGCACGCTGCCATGAGGCATTTGGTGCCGTGGATATACTGGTCAATAATGCCGGTGGCGTATCGCAGCCATCTGCACTTGAAGCCCTGAGTGATGAAGATCGAGACTGGGAGAAAAAACTCAATATCGATGGCGTGGTCAATTGCTGTCAAGCGGTTGCCAACGATATGCTCTCAAGAGGCTCTGGCAGTATTATTAATATTTCATCAAACTCGTCCTTGCTGGGTGAGGCTGCTGCAGGTATTGCACACTATGGTGGCGTTAAGGGCTTCGTCAATTCTTTCTCTAAGAGCCTTGCCTGGGAATGGGCCAAAGCGGGCGTAAGGGTTAATAATATCTGCCCCGGCTGGATTGTGCCGCACAAAGAGGAAGATGTGGGTGAAGGCAGCTTCTGGAATCGCTTTGGCTTTGAGCAAATTGGCCGTCCCGACGATATGCAAAACGCCCTAGAGGAAGGAACGCTGTTTAATATGAGCGGGCTGCCTATTCCACGATTGGGCCGGCCTGTCGATATCGCTAATTTAACGCTTTTTTTAGCCTCGGATGTATCAAGCTATATTACCGGTCAGTTGATCAGTGTGAGCGGTGGCGCCTATATGCCCTAAATAAGCCAATTAAAGACCCGCAAAAAAACAATAAGGCAAAGTATTATGACCCAAGACAGCAATGAAACGATTCGTCAAGCTTGGCATCAATTCTGTGATGACTTAAAAGACAGCGGCGATCTTATTTTTCGTGACGGCATTCCTGATAATGAAATCACGCGGGCAACCGGCATGCGCTTATTAGCCAGGAATATTGCTTTAGCGATGCAATTTGAAATGGAAAACAATGACCCGCAATTTCCAGAACTACTGCATTATTTTGACCCGCTAAGAAAACAAGGCGGTGACAATACCGATGCGCATTACAGTGGCGCACCCATTAATGGACAAGACTTCTATCGCATTAGCGGCTATCGCGGTAACGCCCAATATTTTGCAATCACCATACTCGAAGATGGCAATACGCCTTGGGGCGGTGGCGTTGTCAATACGCGGCTCGGCAAAGAGTTGGTGGTGGGTGATGATGGTCACTTCGAACTACTGATTGGCCCAGAACAACCCGCTGACTTCAACAGTCAAAAAACCAACTGGATGCAAACCTCAGCAGCGAGTTATCGGATTACCTTTCGACAATTCTTCGCAGACTGGTTCAACGAAAAACCCATGGACGCCAATATAGAGCGCATCGGCCAAGATAATCAAACGCCCTTATTTACCGCCGAAGCGCTGAGTAAAGGACTCAAAAAGACCAGCCACTGGGTTAACTGGTCGTCGACCTACTGGGCCGACATGATTGATAAATGGAAAGTAACGCCGAATAAATTTATGTCTTATGGCGAACTTGAAAAAAATAAAATTGATTTTACCCCCCGCGGCGCGCCAATTATCGCGTATTGGAAAATACCGGTTGATGAAGTATTAATACTCAGAGTCACGCCGCCAACTGCCGATTACTGGGCGGTCGAATTTGGTAACTATTGGTGGGAAACCATGGACTATCGTTATCGATTCAGCTCGACGAACTGCCACCATGCAAGGCTTGAAAAAGACGGTGAATTACTGATTATTATTAGTCATGCAGATATCGGCGCTAAAAACTGGCTTGACCCTTGTGGCCACGAAGAAGGCTATATTACCTATCGCTGGATTGGCAGTGACCATTACCCTAAACCGACCGCCGAACAATTAACGATTAAGGCGCTTGAGAAAAACTACCCCGAATTAATAGGCAAGATAAGCGAGCAGCAAAGAACAGAAGATATGCTCGAAAGACGAGCCGGTATTCGGCAGCGATTCAAATCTTAAGTCAATGCTTTAAAAACTTAATAACCATCACTCAAAACAACGTAAGGAACTGAACTCACCATGTCATTTATAAAAATAACGTACCCCAAAGATGGCGTCGCCTTAGTCACATTGAATCGCCCCGATCGAATGAATGCCATGGCATTTGATGTCATGCAGCCGCTAAAAGAAGAATTAGAAAAAATCAGCTTTCGCAGCGATATCAGACTGGTGATATTAACTGGCGAAGGCAGTACTTTTTGTGCTGGCGCCGACTTACAAGATCCTGGCTACCTGCCGGTTTTCGATGGTCATACTATGCCAAGAATCGCTTTGCGTGCCATGCGAGTATTAGACGATGTAATGAAAACTATCCGCGATATGACACAGCCCGTTATGGCCGCCATTAATGGCCCTGCGGTGGGTGGTGGATTTTGCCTAGCCATGGCAGCGGATTTACGCATTGCCTCTGAGACGGCATTCTTTCGAGCAGCAGGCATCAACAACGGCTTAACCTCAGCCGAGCTAGGTCTGAGCTACTTATTGCCCCGCACCATTGGCATTACTCGCGCTAACGATATTATGCTGACCGGTCGCGATGTGGATGCGCAAGAAGCCGAACGCTTTGGCATCGTTTCAAAAGTTTGTAGCAATGACAGTTTGCTGGATGAAAGCCTCACAATGGCAGACAGTATTTTACGTCACAGCCATATGGGAATTGAACAAACTAAGATGCTAATGAATGCCAGTATTGAAGCAGGATCACTGCATGGGCACATGCACCATGAAGGTATTACACAGTTATTTGTTCGCATGACCACGAATAACTTTCAAGAGGCCATTAAAGCGCGAAAGGACAATCGGCCGCCAGATTTTGACGATCAGATCTAAGCTGGCGTATATAAAAGCAGTATCGCTAGGCTAAATTGATCCGCTAGGCCCCGATCGCGTAAATAATAAGGCAAGCGCAGTAACGGCTCTATTTTTACGGTAAACTCCCGCTTTAACACCGCACTCTTTTTCATTACAGCCTGGATAATAGCATGACCGCATCTTCACGCCCCAACTCAGAAAGATTATTTAGCCAAGCACAAGCCTCAATACCTGGTGGGGTTAACTCACCGGTCAGAGCTTTTAAAGCTGTTGGTGGCACGCCCTTATTTATCCAGTCGGCACATGGCCCCTATATTGTCGACAGTGACAATAAACAATACATTGATTATGTGCAGTCGTGGGGACCCATGATTCTCGGTCATGCACACCCTCAGGTGATTGCTGCTGTACAAGAGAAAATGGCTCATGGCCTGAGTTTTGGCGCACCGACTGAAATCGAAACAGTTTTAGCTGAAAAGATAAAGTCGATCATTCCCTCGATGGATATGATCCGCATGGTAAGCTCGGGCACCGAAGCTACCATGAGTGCAATCCGTTTAGCGCGTGGTTATACTGGCCGCGATAAAATCGTTAAATTTGAAGGCTGCTATCACGGTCATTCTGATTCATTATTGGTTAAGGCAGGCTCAGGCGCATTAACCTTTGGTACGCCAAGTTCACCTGGGGTACCTGAATCCTTGGTCAAACACACACTTAATCTGACCTATAACGACATTGAACAAGTTCAGCGTATTTTTGCCGAGCAAGGCGACAGCATTGCCTGCATCATCGTTGAGCCTGTGGCCGGCAATATGAATTGCGTGCCACCCATTGATGGTTTTTTAGCTGCGCTCAGAGACGTCTGCGACCGTTCGGGTGCAATACTTATTTTTGATGAAGTAATGACAGGGTTTCGCGTTCACCCTCAGGGTGCACAAGGACATTATCAAGTCACGCCCGACTTAACCACCTTGGGTAAGGTGATCGGCGGTGGTATGCCAGTCGGCGCCTTTGGCGGTAAGAAATCAATCATGCAAGAGCTGGCGCCGATTGGTCCGGTTTACCAGGCCGGTACTTTATCGGGCAACCCCGTAGCGATGGCAGCGGGTTTAGCAACACTCAATCAGTTAAGCAGCGACGATTTTTATCCTCAACTGTTTACCGCCACTGAGCAGTGGACCACAGGCCTAAAAGCGATCGCTAAAAACTGCGGTATCCCTTTTACCACTAACCATGTGGGTAGCATGTTTGGCTTGTTTTTTACTGAGCTTGAAAAAGTGACTCGCTATGATCAAGTGATCAATGCCAATACCGAGCGATTTAATCAATTCTTTCACGGTATGTTGGCCAATGGCGTGTATCTAGCGCCGGCCAGTTTTGAAGCTGGCTTTGTCTCTGCTGCGCACACCACTGACATCGTCGATCAAAGCCTGAGCGCGGCAGAAAACGTGATGCGTGAACTCAATTAACTCGTTACCCATTGCATAGCTGTGCTAGCCTAAAGTCCTTGTAATCCATTTAACAGCAAAACCTCAGCAAAATACTGGCCTATCGTATTATAACTGTTTAGCATCTTGTTTATGATTCATCATGGATAAACGAGAGTTTGTTAAGGCGAATATATGTGGCAAAAAGTTGCTGATAATTTAATTCACTGGCGATACTTAAGCAGTCTCTTATTACTGCTGGTCAGCGCCTGGCTTGCCACCTCATTAGGCAACTTTGGCTTCAATGCTGATTTTCGTATTTTCTTTGACGACGATGACCCGCTGTTGATCGCTTATGAAAATATGGAGCAAGAGTTCACGCACTCTTATACCCAAATTTTTATCCTAGAAGCCGATAACGGCGATTTATTTAACGCCGATCATTTAACCGGTATCCAGTGGTTTAACGACCAAGCTTGGCGCCTCCCCTTTGTGAGTCGAGTCATCTCAATCGCTAACCATCAACACACGACGGCAGACGGCGATGACCTTTGGGTCGAAGACCTGTTTGATCCCTATACCGATAAAGATCAACAATACCAACAGAGAATCAAAAATATTGTCCTTGCTGAACCCGAACTAAAAGATCGCTTAATTAATGAAGCCGGTAATATTAGCCTAGTGATCGCCTACTTAACTATTTCGGAACAGCAGCAAGATCAAAAGCCCCAGGTGATGCAAGCCAGTCGCGAACTGGCTGAAAAATTTACCCAGCGCTACCCGTCAATGTCTATCCAAATAAGTGGTCAACTCGCTGTCGATGCCAATATCGTCGAAATTGCTGAACGTGATGCAGTGAATGTTGAGCTAAGAATGTTCTTTTGCCTGCTGATTTTATTAGCCTTCTTTTTACGATCAATAGCCGCGGTGGTTGCCGGCTTACTTATTATGTTAGTGAGCGTGATCGCAGCAACAGGATTTTTAGGCTTAGTCTATACCGACTTTAACGGTATCAATATGAGCACGCCCTATATTGTTTATATGATGGCTATCCTCGATTGCGTGCATATTCTATCGGCTTACTTTAGTCGACTCAATGAAGGCATGGATAAATTTTCAGCAATGAAGGATAGCCTCACTAAAAATATGGAAGCTTTATTGATTACCAGCCTAACCACAGCGATAGGGTTTTTGGCGATGAATTTTGCCGACTCGCCGCCATTTAGAGAGTTTGGTACCGCTACCGCATTTGGAGTGATGTTTGCTTTTATTGCGTCTATTACTTTATTGCCGGCATTCATGTTATTGCTGCCAGCTAAGAAGGTGGCTCGGCCACCTGTTTCTGGCTTGGTTAGTTACTGCCAAACCTTATTTAAGCAACACGGAAAAAAATATTTGCCGATTGGCTGGCTGGTCATTGCCGTCATGGTGCCCGCTGCGCTATCGAACAGTACTAACCATGAATCGATGTCGGCGTTTCATAAAGATGCACCTATTCGAGTTGCTACTGAATATCTCGATCAAGAATTATCAGGCTCAGAGTTGATTGACTACTTACTCCGCTCAAGCGGCCCCGGCGATATTGTTGAGCCAGAATTTTTACGCAGTGTCGATGAGTTTGCTCAATGGTTAGAACAGCAGCCAGAGGTATTAAAAGTCAGCGGTTACCACCAAATCATTAAGCGCTTACATAAAACCATGCACGGTGATAATCAAAATTACTATGCGATACCCGATGACCGACGCGCAATTGCAGAATACCTGTTAGTCTATGAATCGAGCATACCTGAAGAGTTAGACTTACAAGACAGTATTAATATCGACAAAAGTGCTGTCAGGGTCACGGCAATGATGGCCGCAATGAGCAGCCAAGAAGTGCTGGCGTTTAATCAACGCGTACTGGACAAGCTAGGCACCTCAGCCATTACAGATTTTGAGTCATCCAGCCCACCTTTAATGATGGCATATGTGGCGCAATCAAATATTATTAGTATGTTGCAAGGCTGTCTTTTCGTTGCCGGATTTGTTTGCCTGAGTATGATTATTGCCTTTCGCTCAATAAGACTTGGCTTACTCTGTATGATACCCAACCTGCTCCCTGCAATTGTGGCATTTGGTCTTTGCGGCTTATTGATTGGCGAGATCGACATGGGCACCGCCATGATCTTTAGCATGACGCTGGGTATCGTCGTTGATGACACCATACATTTTGTCGTCAGTTATCGCCGCCAACGATTACAAGGCCAAACGCCGGCTATGGCGGTTAATAACACTTACGCCTTGGTTGGCCGTGCCATTATCATTACTAGCTTGGTGCTTTGTATCGGTTATCTTATTCCGGTATTCACCGCAGAATTGCGTATGAATGTTCAAATGTATGCCTTATCGGTTGTCTGCATTGCCACAGCAATGATAGCCGACCTTTTCTTTTTGCCCTCATTATTAGTCAAAACGGACAAATACCCATAATGCTGAAGGCTTACAAAAAAACAGCCAAGGCAAATTCACGAATGAATTTTTTAGCCGGGCTGCTCTTGAGTGGTTTGCTTATTACCAATAGCCATGCCGCTAATTTTCAACTAGAAAAACGCCAATCGATCAGCCTCGAATTTAAGCAGTTCACTCATAGCAGTCCAAGCATCGACCACAATCAAGATGGCTCATTGATCTGGCAAGGGAACTACCGTCTCAGCTGGCAGAATGACCGTGGCCAACTGGCTAATGAACTCACCATTGCACCGATCATCCGCTACAACAGTCAAGATAATGAGCGTTCAAAAGTCGATTTTAAATCGCTTAGCTGGACACAGGTTAAGCCTAACTGGGAGTTAAGAGCAGGGATTAGAACCATCAGTTGGCGGACCACTGAAGCGGTTAATCTCGTGGATATCATTAATCAGGCGGATGCCAGTGCCAACATTGATGATGAAGATAAGCTAGGTCAAGCAATGGTTAACTGGGTCTGGTTAAACGATTATTTTAGCTTTGAATTATTAGCCTTACCGTTTTTTCGTGAACGCATTTTCCCTGGTGATGAGGCGCGACTTAGGGGATCCTACACCATTGATACGGACCGCCCTGAATATGCGTCAAACGCAGAAAATAAGCGTATTGATGCCGCCATGCGCTTCGTACTGTTACTCGACCAGTGGGAAATAGCCATCAGTCACTTTTCAGGGACTTCGCGCGAGCCCATCCTGTTTGTACCTGATCAACAGCTCACCGAACTCAGGCCCTACTATCCCGTTATTGAACAAACCGGCCTGCAATTGGAATACGCGGCCGACAACTGGCTCTGGAAACTTGAAGCAATTTCGCGTAATGGTTTTACGCTCCCCACACAGTTCCTGCTTGAGTCCCAAATTGCAATGCCCTCTCGATATAGCGCAGCTACCGCCGGCTTTGAGCTTGCGCTTCCGGCGCTCTTTAACCCAGACTATGACTACAGCTTACTGGCTGAATACCTCTGGGATGAAAGGCGCGACGAAGCGCTAGCCAATGATGTATTTATTGGCTTACGGATTGGCTTTAACGACCTGCAAGGTTCTGAGCTATTGTTGGGGAGTATTATGGATCTCGACCGGCAAGAGCTTTTAACTTTTATCGAGCATAGCTATCGAAATAATAACAACGGTAAAATCGATTTGACTGTTCGTTTATTTGACGCTCCTGGCGATACGTCATCAAGAAAACAAGAAACCGATTTTTTTGAATTGCATAATGATGACTACATCGCCCTATCTTACACCCAATACTTTTAACTAAGAGAGACTTAATGTGACCAATATTCTGCCTAATGAAAAAATTCTTTCGATCACTCTCTCATTGATTATTTTTGTCACCGCTCTGTCTGCGCGCTTAGCATCAGCGGAACAGCCCAGCATTGAAAGTGATCAAGCACAGAAAGCTTATCGCATTATGGCTGAATCAGATCGTCGAGATGATGGCTGGCAAGATTCAACCGCCAATATGACCATGATCATTCGACGCGCTGATGGCAGAGAAGTCATTCGCGAAGTCACCACCAAAACACTTGAAGGTGAAAATGGCCAAGATAAAAGTTTATTATTTTTTGCTAAACCTTTGGATGTTAAGGGCACCGTTTTTCTCACTCACAGCTTTCCGCTTGAGGCAGACAAACAATGGATTTATTTGCCTTCACAAAATCGTGTTAAACGCATTAGCTCAAAAAGAAAAACTGGCCGCTTCATGGGCAGCGAATTTACCTTTGAAGACATGGCCGCTTTCTCACTTGAAAAAAATAATTATCGCTACCTTGGTGAAGCAGAATGCGGCGAACCCTTGCAGGCCTGCCATATCATTGAAACACGCTCTAAAGATCCTTACACCGGCTATGAAAAAACCATTAGCCATATTGATGTAGCCGAGCTTCGAAGTTGGGAAATAGAATTTTACAGCCGCCGCACTGGCAAGCTAAGTAAGCAACTTAGTATCTCAAGCTATCAACTTTACCTCGATAAATTTTGGCGGCCTGCCCAACTCAGTATGCGCAATGTAGTTTCAAATTCTGCAACAATATTGCAATGGCATGACCAAAAACTCAGTGTAGGCTTAGCCGACTCTGAATTCAGAAAAGCCGCGCTTGAAAGACGCCAGTAAGTAATTTAAATGAACTGTCCGTATAGATAAGCTGTCGCTGAAATCAGTTATAATCTATCTCAAATAAACAGTAAGGAAATCATTATGGGTCTATATGCAATGACCGGTGGCGCAACAGGTATTGGCAACGCCATCAAACAGCAACTGCTCAGCCAAGGCAATCAAGTCATTGTGGTTGACATCAAAGATGCCGATATTATCGCTGATCTTTCAACGCTTGAGGGCCGTCAAGCCGCTGTGGAGGGCATCGCTGCCGCCGCACCCGATGGACTCGATGGCTTTATTCCCTGCGCTGGCGTGGGCCCGCATATTTCTCCGCCGTCGATGGTCGCTAGAATTAATTTCTTTGGCGCACTGGCCGTCACCGAAGGGGTCAAATCATTAGTCGCCAAGAAAAAAGGTGCTATCGTTATGATCTCATCCAACTCGGCTACTATGGGTTATGAGCAAGAAGTTGTGGATTTAATGCTAGCCGGCAACGAGGCCGGCGCGAGTGCTAAACTTGATGAGATTGGTAATGGACAGCTCGCCTATGGCGGCGGTAAATACGCATTGAGTTGCTGGCTGCGCAAAGCATCGAAAGCTTATGCAGAAAATGGTATACGACTGAATGCTGTCGCCCCTGGGTTCACTGAAACACCTTTAACCGATGCAGGCAGAAGCAATCCAGAATTTGCTGAAGTGCTCGAAGAGTTTATTAAAAGCATCCCCATTGGCCGACCAGGGTTGCCAAAAGATATTGCTGAAGCGACCTGTTTTTTATTAGACCCTGAAAAAGCAGGCTTTATTTCAGGCACCATATTGTTTGTTGATGGTGGTCACGATGCGATGCTAAGGCCTAACTCTTTTTAATTTTTTTAGCTTTTCTGCCTTATCAATTTTTATCGAGACGTATCACAATGTATGGGGATTAACCATAATGCCCCCATCGACATCTAAGCTTGTACCTGTGATAAATGAGGCGCGGTCTGACACTAAGTAGCAGACCGCATCAGCCACTTCTTCTGGCTCACCTAAGCGTCGCATAGCATGAACACCTGCTGTATTTTCTTCTGCTCCTGGCACCTTCTCAAAGTAACGTTTAATGCCTTCTGTTCGAATACCGCCAGGGTTAATGGCATTAATCCGAATGCCGTCCCTTGCCCACTCAGCCGCGGCAGTACGTGTTAAGGCAAGCACCCCGCCTTTAGCCGCACTGTAGGGTGACTGCATAGCCTCACCACGGACAGCCGATAATGATGCAATATTGACAATGGCACCACCGCCGGTTTTTAACATCGCGGGGATCTGATACTTTAAACACAGCCAAACCCCTTTCAAACAAATCGCTTGCGTCTTATCCCAACTGGCTTCTTCCATCTCGGGCAGCATGGCAAAGCTAGCACCGCCCGCGGCGTTGTTTGACACGCAATCTAGCGATCCAAAGTGTTCGACGGTTGCAGCGACCATCGCCTCAACTTCGACAGCTTTTGAGACATCAACTTTAATTGCAATCGCCTCACCCCCGTTAGCTTGAATCATATCAACCGTTTTCTGAGCCATCTCTAAACGGATATCTGCCACCGCAACTTTCGCGCCATCGTTAGCAAATGCCACACAAGTTGCACGACCAATACCATCGCCACCGCCGGTCACTAAACCAACCTTGTTTTTTAATAGCATGTGAATTCTCCTGGCATTTTAGCCAATGATTAATTGATAGTTAATTGGCATTATCATCACGACCAGTCATTATGACTGATCAACCCAGATCAAGTTCTGCTGATCAAAATCATAGTTGCTGATCACTGCTTTAAACCGCTCAATCAAGGCTTCATCAACGGTGGGGGTGCGTGCCAGAAACCATAAAAATTCTTTATTATAGCTGGTCACAAACGCATATTGATAATGACTATGATCTAATTCGAAAATTACATAGGAGCCAAAAAAAGGCCCGAAAAAAGAGACTTTTAAATGACCGACCGTCGAATCTTCAACCACTAAAGCGCGGCCTTTAGCCTCATCCCATCGATTTTCATCGGCTTTAAATCCACGGTTTGTAACCGCCACACTTCCGTCATCGTTAATTTTATAATGGGCGCTAACCTGACTTAAGCCGCGCTCAAACGAATGATCTAAGCGGGCAATCTCATACCACTGACCCAGGTAACGCTTTAATTCAAAGTTTTCGACTGCTTTGATATCGGCAGGTATGCCGGTACAGGAACCTAATAAAAAACAGAGGAGTATCATTAAATAAGGCATAGTTTTTCTTTTATGATTAAGTCACTGTTATATTTTAAAAAAAGAATAGATTATTACTGGCAATGAAACAGCGCACGCCAACCATAACGCTTCAGCAGTTGCATAGAATCACAGGCATAAATAATCCAGGCAATTAACACAAATTGCATAGGCAATCTTAGCCAGGCTATCCATGGCGCTACCGGTTGGCCAAACATAGGGAGATTATTTACTGCCATATTAATATTTGCCGTTAATACCGCTAAGCAAAACGCCGATAACCATAGACCGGTGACTGCGCGGTACTTAGGCCATAATAAAAAAATAGGAAAAATGAACTCCATAACACCAGTTAACCAAACAATTTCTAAAGCAAACGGTAATGGAGTAATGGCAGCCAAATCTTGCGCGTCAGTAAAGTGCATCGTGCCGGCATAAAAAAAACCAATGCTAATAATAAGCACTGAAATATTCTTCATAAAGCTCCCGTCTAAGATATGTCGAAGTGAAAAAGTATACCTAGCCAAACTGCTTAGTGAGATGACGTTACTGTTATTCAGTCATGGCCGACTAATAAATTAATAAACCCTTGGTTGCCTGCCGCAGCATCGGTTTGTGCAATCCACTGCTGCATCTCCAACCGACTTATTGGGCGCAACTGACGCCCAAGGTGGTCAATTAATTGCATCGGTAAATCGAGCTCATTGACAAGGTCTAATAAGGCCATGCCACTCGCCCCCGCTTGTTTTAAACTGTAAGGAGTAAATTCAATGATCATTTTTAGTTGGGGCAGGCTAGCTTTTAACAAGGGCATTAAACCGCTAAGCACCAGGAACTCTGCCCCCTGCGTATCGATTTTAAGTACGTCAATCTGGCGAACAGGAGGGGATAATTGCTGGCTTAAAAAATGATTACCGGCAACTAAGTTAATCGCTTGTTCATTACGCGGTGCGGCACTGTCATCTTGCCGATATATTTGATGGTCGCCGCGATTTTCTTCATTAAGATAAAGTCTGCCTTGCCTTTGATCAACACTTAAACCGGCGTTCACAGCCACAACATTGTTAATCTTATTGAATGACAGATTTTTTTCTAATAAAGAGAAATTATCTTGCTCTGGCTCAAAGGCAACCACACGGCCGTTATCACCGACCAGCATCGCGCCAATTAAGCTGTAATAGCCAATGTTGGCGCCCACATCAATAAATGTCGCGCCAGGAAATAATAATGCTTCTAATATACTGGTTTCGTAAGATTCCCAAATACCGTTTTGAATAATTTGTTCAGAAATATGAATATCGGTTTTCTCATGCACAAACATCGCCAGCGACGGTTGAAAGTGTAATTTGAGTGGATATGGGCCTTTCATCTTTTTTATTTACTCACCCCTAAAGAGCAGCGTCAAAAAAAAAGGCCTCGTGAATGAGACCTTGTTGATGGGGTTTGCGCTTAATCGTCTTCAGCGACCACTTCAGCATAGGCATCTGAAGTTAATAACTCATCAAGCTCAACTGTATCCGCTGGTTGCAGTCGATAAAACCAACCATCTTCATAGGGCTCACTATTGACGGTTTCTGGCTCATCGTCTAAACGCTCATTAACTGCGATCACTTCACCTGAAATAGGGGCATACACATCCGACGCCGCTTTAACGGATTCAACGACACCGGCTTCATCGCCGGCCGATAGAATTTGGCCAATATCAGGTAGCTCGACATAGACCACATCACCTAACTGGGCTTGTGCATGATCGGTGATGCCTATCACGACACTGCCGTCGGGTTCTACGCGAGCCCATTCATGGCTGGCGGCATAACGTAATTCTGATGGTAAATCGCTCATCTATAGTTCCTACACTGGCTTCAAGTCAATATAAATACGTGGATAATTGAGCGTTAGCTTGCGCGACTACGGCATGAGCTAAGCGCTACTGCAAAACAATGGGTCATTTTACTCAGAGATACGTGAAAAACAATGCTAGGATAAAAAAATAAAAGTGATTTTTAAATTTTGTCGATATTCTAACCCGCTGAGAAGCGGATTAACTTTTCATAAAACCACAGCTTTAGCTCATTCCACCAATCAGGGTCAGCCATCATGGCATGATGAGCCTGTATCTCAGAGACCACATACTGATGAATCAAATGTGTGTCAGATTCTGACAAAACTTCATTGAAGCTAACCATTCCTTTATCCGCATAGAGGCCACCCAAGACGATCACATCAAACAATTGATGGGTTTGCTCGGTCATGTAACGCAGATCAGGCACTAGGCCGCCGCCTTGCACCGCTGGACCATGGCATCGACCGCAGTGCGTGGCATACAATTGCGCGCCGTCATCAAGCGCTGATTCGCTGGCGGTCAAGGGCGGTGCCGGCGGCATAATGGGTCGTTCTGTTAAGGGTGGCAGAGTCGCCTCACCGCCTATTTTAAAAGCCAATACTCGCCCTTTACTGGCGGTATGCTGAACGCTATCGGCGCCCATCATCCCCATAAAGCCTCCCCAGCCGGCCATAATGGCAATGTATTGCTCACCATCAACCGTGTAGGTGACCGGTGGCGCTATGGCCGCAATTTGCGTTAATGATTGCCAGACGAGCTCGCCTGTGTCTGCACGATAGGCTTTTAGCCAACCATCATGACTGCCTTGAAACAGCAAATTACCCGCTGTTGCCAATAAACTCATGGACCACGGCTTATCGAAATCAACCCGCCACCACTCGGTTTGTGCCACTGGATCCCAGGCCACAATCGAGCCAATATGGGTGGCTTTTTGAACTGCTTTAAACAGTAAGGGATCGGCACGTCCCATACTCATGGCCACACCGGTATGCAATGTGCCTTCATTGGCAAACTCATCATTGGCCTTAAATTCAAAGCCCTGCTCGATGGTGGGAATATACATCAGCTGATGTTCGGGGTGATAAGCCATCGGGTGCCAGTTATGGGCGCCGACCATGGAAGGCAAGGTAAACTGAGGCTCATCACGATAATTGGCAACCTCCGTCATCACTGGCCTGCCCGTGTTTGGGTCGATATGACTGGCCCAATTGACTTTCGCATAGGGCTCGGCAGAAATAAATTCACCGTTGGTTCGGTCAATCACATAAAAGAAACCATTTTTAGGCGCTTGCATAATCACTGGTCGCGTTTCGCCGTTGATCGGTAAATCGGCCAGCACCATGTGTTGAGTGGCGGTATAGTCCCAGCGTTCACCCGGCGTGGTTTGATAATGCCAAATATACTCGCCATTATCGGGATTAAGCGCCACAATCGATGAGAGGTATAAATTATCGCCACCCTCTGGGCTGCGAACGTAACTGTTCCAAGGTGAGCCATTGCCAACGCCAATGTACAACTGATGCAACTCGGCATCGTAGCTCATGGAGTCCCATACCGTTCCACCGCCGCCTAATGTCCACCAATCACCGTTCCAAGTCTTAGCGGCCGTTGCTAAGGCATTCGATTCGAAACCTAAAGCGGGGTTTCCGGGCACGGTATAAAATCGCCATAATTGCTTACCTGACTCGGCATCGTATGCGGTGACATAACCACGCACGCCAAAATCAGCACCCCCGTTACCAATGATAACTTTGCCATCAATAATGCGCGGCGCACCGGTAATGGTATAGGCCTGTGACAAGTCAAAGGTTTGTGTTTGCCATTCCAGCTGGCCCGACAAGGCATTGATCGCCACTAAGCGGCCATCGAGTGTTGCGACATAGACCTTGTCGCCCCACACCGCAACGCCTCGATTAACCGTATCACAGCAGGCATAAAAGCCTCGCGATTTATCAACCTTAGGATCATAAAACCACAGTTGCTGCCCCGTTTTAGCATCGAGAGCAAAGACCACTCCCCAAGGCCCGCTGGTATACATACGGCCATCGACGACGATAGGTGAGGCTTCTAATCCGCGTCGAGTACCAGTTTCAAAATACCACGCTAGCGATAACTGCTCGACATTGTCGGTGTTGATCTGGCTTAACGGACTAAAGCGCTGCTCGTCATAGGTTCGACCATGCAACAACCAGTTACCGGCTTCATCACCCGCTGTTCTAGCCCGTTCGCGATCAACCGTGGTGACGGCTGGCTGCGCCGAGACAGTAGCCGCCAGAAAAAAACCTAATGCACAAGCTGCAGCGGCGAATAAACGCAGGCGAGATGTCATGGAAAAACGATGGATACTTTGTTGCAAAATTAGACCTGCTTTTTCTATTATTTATTATCCGGAAACATTGTTTCACTGGGCGTAATTAATTCATCTAAGGTTAAATCGAAACTGGGTAGAAAATTTTCTAAAAAATAATCGACCTCTGGCATTGCCATTTGCGTTAATCTTTCACCGGTATCTCGTACCGCTTGTTTAAACTCGCTATTACCCGCGTTGATTTCAGCCTTACATTTTATCAGTGAGGCAATAATATCTGCCGCTTTTATGAACTTAACAAACTCACTAGAAATATTTTCATGCAATAAGTGATTACGATAATCCTCCTGCAACTCAAGCGGTAAAGTTGACAGCATTTCTCTTTCTGCGGTGTATTCAACTTCTTTATAAGCATCACGAATTTTTGTATTGTGGTACTTTATCGGCGACGGAAGATCACCGGTTAAGACCTCTGAACAATCGTGATATAAAGCTGATATAGCTAGGGCATTGGCGTCAATATTGTTGCCATACAATCGATTACTTATAATGCCTAGAGCATGGGCTATCACCGATACTTCATAAGAATGCTCCATGATATTTTCTTGGATCGCATTGCGCTTCATACCCCAACGATAAATCCAGCGCATTTTGCTTAAATAAGCAAAGAAATGATTATTCATAAACTCACTCGCTTAGCTACTTACGCTTCTGTCAGGTTATCGGTTGACATCTATCGATCAATGCCCATGGCATGTTTAATCACTTTATTTTTTAATTGTGACTGGTCGTGAAAAATATTCATTCCCATGTTACGCGCCCAGCGGAATGGCAAAGGAAGCGGCTGAAATAGGCGCTTTAAGCCTTCAACGGCCGCCATCATAGCTAAATTGTCAGCCTTTCGTTGCCGCTGATAGCGCTTTAATAAACCGATATCGCCGAGCATTTGACCCCGTTCATGACCAGCGACAATGACCTCAGACAAGGCCTTAACATCGGCAAGGCCTAGGTTAATTCCTTGGCCCGCCAAAGGATGAATAGCGTGAGCAGCATCAGCGACCAAAGCAAAATTCGGCTTGACATAATCAATTGCATGACGCTGCTGTAAAGGGAAACTACGCCGTTTTGAAACGTCAGTTATCTCGCCTAGGCGATATTCAAACGCACGGCCCAATGCCTGTAAAAATTGATGGTCGTCCATTGCCATCGCCAAGTCATTTTCTATATCCGTTTGAGACCAAACAATAGAGCAAAAATGTTTATCTGATTGAGACAAACTAAGAGGTAAAAATGCCAGCGGGCCATGCTCAGTAAATCGTTGCCAAGCCGTCGCTTCATGGCCCTGACTGGTTTCAACCACACAGACGATAGCTGATTGCTGGTAAGACCACTCTCTTATGGGTAAGCCAGCCATTTTTCTTAACGGAGAGTTAGCACCATCAGCAGCAATAATCAGCTGGGCCTCTAAGCTACGGCCATCAGCCAGCGATAAACTGGATAAATTTGATCGTGAGGCAGTGTTCGCTAAATGTAATTCAGCTACCGCTTGTTGGGAAAAAATATCTACACCTGACAGTGTTTTTATTCGTTGATGTAATGCGCCAACAGTCACTCGATTTTCTACAATATGACCCAACTGACTGGCCCGAACATCAGCGGCATCAAATTCAATATGACCGGTGCCTTCGGCATCCCACACCGTCATCTTGTCAAAACCAGAGACTCGCTGACCAACAATATAAGGCCATACATCTATCGATTCAAAAAATTGTTGTGAGCCAACGGTTAGCGCACTGACACGCGCGTCAAAATCATTAATGCCTTCATCGCAACTAGGTAAGGTATCGCAAATAGTTTGAGCTTCTATTAAAGCAATCCGCAAGGGTTTATCTTTAACTGCCGTCGCTAACGAGCACGCTAATGCGCTACCCGCTATCCCTGCACCGACTATCGCGATGTCATAAGTCAAATTCATAGTACCGGCCTACGGCCACTAAGCCCTGATGCTTGATCTGAAAAACGATGCTTTGCTGGCGTTAAAATATCTAAAGCCAACAAGCCTAGTGATCGACCGGCTTGAATAGGTAAAGCTTGCCGACCAAATAGTTCAATTAAATAATGACTAAAACCTATCGTGTTTTTTTGATCTTTGAGTTGTGCTTTTGAATAACTTTCTAACAATGATAATTCACCAATATCTTTATTATTAACTGCCGCTTGGCTTACTAATTCAGTTAGCGCGGCAATATCACGTAGCGATAAATTAAATCCCTGCCCTGCAACCGGATGCAGGGAATGCGCTGCATTACCCATAATAACAATATGATTTCTAATCACCTCGTTAGCTAAAGTCAAGGCTAATGGGTAGCTCTGGCGATGGCCGATTTGCTGGATCTCGCCCAAACGAAAGCCAAAGGCTGACTGTAATTCGCTGATGAAGTCTTGATCATTTAGGTCAGCTATATTATTTTCTCTATTAACCTCATGCTGATTTGGCATTGTCCAAACTAAAGCACTGCGTCGCGGCGCACTGGGCAAGTCGGGCAACGGTAAAAATGCCACCGCCCCATCAGCAAGAAAACGCTCGAAGGCTTGGCCATTATGCGGCAGCTGAGTTTGCACGTTAGCTATTACCGCCTGCTGGTCGTACTGCTTGACGCTGGCTGTAATACCTAAGCTTTCACGCAAACCAGACTGCGCACCATCTGCAACCACCAATAAGGCCGCATCTACTTCTACCCCATGATGACTTTCTTGATTATGCGCCGAGACAGTAACCCTTGTTACTTTTTGGCGCGGTACAATGTTAGCCACCTTCGCCTCACTCAATAGCTCTATCGATGGCAAGCTCATCAGCCGGTTAAGAAGTACTGCACCTAACCATTGATTTTCGATCACATAGCCGAAGGCTGTTTTGGCTTGCTGTGCTGCATTCAATACCGTACTGCCACTGTGGCCTCGGTCTGAAACATGAATATCACTAATGGGCGCCGCATGCGATAATAGATCATCCATCACACCCAAGCGCTGGTATATCTCGATGCTGGCCATAGATAACGCGGTTGCCCGCGCATCAAAACTAGGGTGATAGACGGGACCCGCAACAACACCGTCTTGGCTCATTCCCTTAATAGGAAAATTATCGACCAGTAAAATCGATAACTGCTGATGACTGACTGCCAATGCGCAGGCTAAACTGATACCCACCAATCCACCACCAGCAATGACAATGTCATACTGATCGCGTAATTTATTCAATTGATCTTTACTGTGTATCATCGCTTATTTTTAACTTTTACGCGCTTTTTAACGGACGACTTAGATCGCCCTTTAATCGCTGCTTTCTTTTTTACAGCCGTTTTCTTTTTTACAGCCGCTTTCTTTTTAACGACCGTTTTCTTAGCGACTGCTTTTTTCTTAGCGGCAGTCTTGCGCTTCACAGCTGCTTTTTTCTTAGTCGTCAGTTTTTTCTTAGTGCTTATTTTTTTCTTGGCGCTGGTTTTTTTCTTGGCACTGGTTTTTTTCTTGGCAATTGATTTTTTCTTTACGCTGGCTTTCAGCGCGGGCTTAGCTTGGTCACTGGGTTTACTGTTGCTCGCTGTCTGAGTCTTGGCAGGATTATTCTCTGGTACTGCGTGATGCCCATCATCGCTGATAAAATCGACTTGAGCGGGATCAATACTGCCTCGCTTGGCTGCCATCGGCCGCATCAATTGATGAATATCATCGACAGACTTAATCACCTCATCGGTTAAGACTTGATGGCCAGTCGCTGTCACAGCTACGTCATCTTCGATACGGATACCAATACCACGCCACTTAGCAGCCACCGATTGATTGTCGGCAGCAATATAAATACCCGGTTCAACCGTCATCACCATACCTGATTCAAGCACTCGCCACTGGTCGTGAACTTTGTAATCACCAACATCGTGAACATCCATACCCAGCCAATGGCCAGCACGGTGCATATAGAATGGACGGTAGGCTTCGGCCTCAATCAGTTCCGTTAGTTCGCCCTGCAAAATACCCAGATCTAACAAGCCCTGCGTAATGACTGTCACCGTGGCATCGTGAGATTGATTCCAATGCCCTCCGGGCGTAATCGTTTCTAGCGCCGCCTGCTGAGAGGCTAACACCACCTCATACAGCGCTTGCTGTTCACGACTAAAAAGGCCATTGGCGGGAAACGTGCGGGTAATATCGGCAGCGTAGTAATTTAACTCGCAACCGGCATCGATCAGCACTAAATCGCCATCCTGTATCATGCTGTTATTTTCAACATAGTGCAGAATACAGGCATTCTTGCCTGCGCCAACAATCGAATTATACGCCGCTGCCTGCGCACCGCGTGAGGCAAACTCATGAAGATACTCCGCCTCTAATTGATACTCCATCATACCCGGCCGACAGAATTTCATCGCGCGGGTATGAGCATCAGCTGAAATAGAAGCCGCTTGCTGCATAATGCGTAATTCAGCGGCACTTTTATACAAGCGCATGTCATGAACAATATGATCGAGATCAGAAAACTCGCCGGGCGGATGGGCACCAGAGCGAGCTTTAGCGCGCAACACATTAACCCAGTCCATAATCCGTTTATCAAACTCAAGTCGCTTACCCATGGAATAATAAACACGATCGCGGCCCTCTAAAAGGCCGGGTAAAATATCGTCAATATCACTGATTGGAAAAGCATCATCGGCGCCGAAATGATTGCATAGGCCTTCGGGCCCTTGGCGGTAGCCATCCCATAATTCTCGCTCGGGATCTCGCTCACGGCAGAAAAATAAACATTGGCCGTGTTGACGACCAGGAATTAACACCAACACTGAATCTGGTTCATTAAAGCCCGTTAAGTAATGGAAGTCACTGTCTTGACGGTACTTAAACTCCGCATCTCGATTTCGAATCACTGCGCTGGCGGACGGAAGAATCGCAATACTGTTTGTTTCCATCTGCTCCATTAACTCTTCTCGACGACGAGAAAATTCACGCTTGCTGATCGTCGGCAAAGCCTGTGAAGGTGATTGTCTTTGCTTGAGCATTAACTATTAACCCATTGGTTTTATCGTTTAATGATAGTCGTATCTGTGCACAAGGCCATTATGATACGGGCTGGCTGATCACATGGTTTAATCTCTTTTCATCATAATAATGGCGCTGAATCAAAGGCGCCTTAATACTTGTGGCGCGGCCTAATGTAAGGTTCCATTTGGACCCTCTGACTGAGCCGATAATGCGGCTGGGGAAGATTCTTCTTGATGATGAATTTCGATCCAACCGTACTCGGTGAAAATAGTCATCGTGGCTAATCGCAAATACTCGATAATCTCCATGAAGTTTTTTTCAGCCGCCTGTGCGTCACCCGCTTCTTGCTCAAATGCTTCCCCGTCTTCATTGAGAAAACTTTCAATGGCCAAGGGATCATCGCCAATATCCATATCGGCCTCGTAATCATCGGCTGAGTAGCCTTCATCGTCAACCACAGCTTGCGCTATCGCCGATAAATCACTGATTGCCTCTTGAACCGTTTCAGAAAAGCTAGGTGCATTTGCTGCACACTGCTCTTGCGATGGCTGCTTTTGAAGGTAGGCTTGGGCCTCGGCAAAGCCCCCTAAAAAACCTCGGCACCAATGGGACAAAGCATCGGTTCTAGCCTCGATCGTCTCGTCATCGTCTGGCAAAAAAGGTTGAAAAGCCAAGTCGTCATCAATCAGAACTGCCAACTGCTCGCGAGCAAGACTGCCCAGCACTGAAGCGGCTAAATCGCCAAATTGCTGCATCGTCTCTATGGGCGCACCCATAACGGCCAAACCGAATTGCGCCCACTTTTCATCACCCAGACGCATGGTGCCACTGAGAGCGCCAATAATAGCTCCGTGCAGCTCAGCAGGTGAAAATTGACTGCTGACCGTTAACAGCCAATCGGCTAATTCGTCAAAGTTTTGTGGCGCTAGCCCCTCAGAGTAATTCATCCTATACCTTTTTTAAAAACACCGAATAAAGACTAATTATACGGGGACTGGAAGCATATCTGAACCAAAATCAGCAGCAATTGCTCACTCAGCAGCATCTATACGCATTGCAAATATTGACCAATCTCACCTTGCACTCTATATTAGCGATCTTTAGCAGTGAAGTCGTTAGCTGATAGGCTCATTTGGCCGTTACCAACAGGCTTGATCGACGACGAAAACCCATAAGATCAAAGGCTTAATCATGAGAGAACAGTTAAAACACCTGGAGGACAAACTCGATGAGCTCATCGCCTTGTGCTCATCATTGGACAAAGAGAATCAATCTTTACGCATGAAAGAAGGTGAATGGGCCACTGAGCGCCGTGAACTGCTTATCAAAAACGAAACAGCTCGAAGTAAAGTAGAAGCTATGATTAATCGCCTAAAATCAATGGAGGCCGGTGAGTGAAAGAATTATCGCGCGGAGAAGTACCGCCTAAAAAAACTGAAACGGCCGATAATGCCGAACTAAGCACCTTAAATGTCAACATTCTGGATAAGGATTTTCAAGTTGCCTGCCCTTCTGGTCAACAAGATGATCTTCTCAAGGCGGCTCGCCAACTGGACCAAAGAATGAGAAATATTCGCGACTCAGGAAAAGTGATTGGCCTTGAGCGTATTGCTGTTATGGCAGGTTTAAATCTTAGCCATGAATTTTTGCACACCAAAAACGCGCTAGAGGGCGACGGTACACAAACATTGCTGAAAAAAATGGATCGTAAACTGGATAAAGCGCTGAAAGACAATAAAGCCATCGAAATCTAAGGAGTTTTTGGCGCCATTTGTCGAATATAAAACAGCATAACGCCAACAGACCATCAACAGACCATCAACAGACCATCAATATAGCGTCAAATTGAATCTATTCATCCGATGCCAAGCTTTATTTGTAATGTAAATCCCACCATTCAGCCATAGTCCTCACAGCGAAGATCGTTTAATATAGCTAAAACGACCTGGAATATTTGCTAGCTAGCATGTCCTTGAGCCGATAATACCCACCCGGAGGCTCCTCGTTGGTGGCAGCGTGCATGCCCGGCATGACCGGGAAGCCTGAGTCACTGCAGGATCCACCACCTTGAACCTTTCGGTTCGAGGCCGCAACGGCAGCGGTATTCTGGGGAGTTTTCTATTCCTATGTTTAACATTTTGTTGAGCATTTTACGCCCTATCAATCCGCATTAGGATAGTGCAAATAGACTGACCAAAATCATCACCAAATTAGCCACTAAAGTAGCCACTGAAGCAGTCACTGAAGTCGTTATTATGTCTAGTCAACCGTCGGCATCGCTCAATCCACAGCAGCAACGCTTTCGTCAAGCCGAGCGATTGCGGTTGCGACATCAGCGCAATCACCTACTGCCCGATGCGCAACTCACGGCGAGCATCCAACTGGCTAATCAATTCTCTGCCTTGCGCATTTATAAACAGGCCCAGACAATCGCCAGCTATTGGCCAGATGACGGTGAAATCTTTACCGGCGAGATTCATCAACGCGCTTGGGCTGCCAATAAAAGTATTGTTTTACCCGTCATTCAAGCTAACCAGCAACTGCAATTTGCTCACTACAAGGATCAAGATGCACTCAGTGCCGGGCCTTGGAAAATACAGCAACCTGAAAATTTGGCGTTTATCAACGATGATGCGATTGACCTGGTGTTAGTGCCTCTGGTCGGTTTTGATCAACAAGGCAATCGCTTAGGCCGTGGCGGTGGATTTTATGACCGCTTCTTAAGCCGGTGTAAAAATGCTGTTGCCATCGGACTCGCCCATGATTTTCAACATATTCAAAAGCTACCCGCCGCTGAATGGGATAGGCCATTACATTTTGTCATCACCCCTAGCACAAGCTATCACTGTCGCTAAACCATTAAGCAACAAGCATTTCCAGAGCCCACTTTTCATGGTGCTTATTCGTCAATGCGTTTCGCCATAAATACCTCAAGCCAATATTCCAACCCAAGCGCAAACAGGCTATCATGGACGGTATAAAATTGAACGCAGTTGGTGCACCACACTAACGGCTAGATCGACCTATTCTGGGAAAAACTGTCGGAGAAAGAAATGGCCTTATCTGAGCAAGACCAACTCAAATACAATGCGGCTGAAGCGGCGTTAAAACGGATTAAGCCCTTACTAGAAGATCACAGCATCGTCGGCGTTGGCACGGGCTCAACGGTTAACTTTTTTATCGACTTATTGGCTTCAGTAAAAAACTATTTTAAAGCCGCCGTATCAAGCTCAGAAGCAAGCACTCAGCGCTTACGTGAGCATGGCATTACGGTTGTCGACTTAAATGATGTCGCTGAAATCGACTTTTACATTGATGGTGCTGATGAAGCTAATCGGCACTTACATTTAATAAAAGGGGGCGGTGCCGCACTCACCCGAGAAAAAATTGTTGCCGCAGTGGCCCAAGAATTTATCTGCATTGCCGACCAGAGCAAACTGGTCGATATACTGGGCAAATTTCCATTACCCGTAGAAGTGATTCCGATGGCCAGAAGTTATGTCGCTAGAAAAATAGTCGGGCTCGGCGGTACGCCGGTTTACCGCGAAGGCGTTGTTACCGATAATGGCAACCATATTTTAGATATAAGGAATATGACCATTGATAATGCCCGCGAACTGGAGCGTAATATCAACCATATTACCGGCGTCGTCACCAATGGCTTGTTTGCCCTTCGACCCGCCAATGTTTTATTGCTGGCCTCTGCCAATGGTGTTGACACATTAAAAGCGGAATAGCTGTGAGCCAAACACTTCGCGGTTAACAAACTGAAACCTTTCTCTATTGACCTACGCCTCACTTATGACCACAATCGTCCTACGCTAGGTTCCTTATAGCGGTTAGCAATAGCGCTAGATGCAACTCTCTATTTAATCAATGCAATCGATGAAAAAGGAAGTCACATGAGTGGATGCCCCCATATTGATTTAGCTGATCCTGACAATTACGTCGGCGGCGTACCGTTTGAATGGCTTAAACAACTGCGCGCCGAAGAGCCGGTATCATGGCAAACGACCGATGCCTTTGAGACGGGTGGTTACTGGGCCATCACTAAACACAAAGATCTTGACTTTATTTCTAAAAAACCTTTGCTGTTTTCCTCAGAAGAAAGAACCTGCATGTTGCAAGATCTTGGACCGGAAGAGTTAGTTATGCAACGCCTAACCCTCATTAATATGGATCCGCCCAACCATATACAGCATCGAAAAATTATCCGTAAAGCATTCACACCTAAGGTTGTAAATTCCTACCATCAAAGATTTAAAGAAGTCGCAAAGGATATTCTTGATAGAGTGGCGCATAAGGGGCAATGTGAGTTTGTTGAGGATGTTGCTGCAGAACTCCCATTAATCGCTATTTGTGAGTTAATGGGCGTGCCCGTTGAACACCGGCATAAGATCTTTGAGTGGACTAATACTATGATTGGCGGCGATGACCCAGATCTTAGTACAACCGAAGAAGATGCTCGCAATGCGATGATAGAGTTATTCGCTTTTGGCGCCCAAATGGCAATGGAACATGAGTCTGGCCGAGCAAAGGGAATTGAAGGCAGTCACATCATGAGTGCCCTATTAGACGGCTCGGATACAGATGGAGAGAAGCTCTCTAATGATGAATTTTCTTTTTTCTTTCTGATTTTATTAGTTGCAGGTAATGAGACTACCCGGACTGTCACAGCGCATGGCATGCGTCTATTAATGGATAACCCAGATCAACTGGCGGCATTAATTCATAACCCAGCGTTAATCCCAAATGCCATGGAAGAAGTGTTGCGATACCATACTGCTGTTGTTGGCTTTAGGCGCACCGCCACCGAAGACGTT
>PBSZ01000019.1 GCA_002726445.1 Cellvibrionales bacterium
AGTGCTAGCAGTTGGTCAGCTGAAGGCGGCTGTTGTTCTTTTATGATTGCCTCCATGCGTAATTCCAGCATCGGTTTGAATTGATCTTGCGGGAATATCCAAAACTGATCTTTTTCTATTGCATCAAATGCTTTACTTGCAACTTGCTTAGCAGTTAAGCCTGCAGCACACATGCCGGCCACTGCGTCATGCATGTGCTGCTCAGCCTCAGAATATAATTGATTATGTTCATCGCTGGGGCGTAATCGATCGGATTCCCATATACCTGTGGCCGTATCACCCGGGCAAAGACAAGCCGCGCTGATTGGCGCAGACTCTAATTGCAATTCAGCGTGCAGTGACTCAGTGATGGCAACGACCGCATGCTTAGTGCCTTGATAAGGCGCTAAGTAGGTGCCGCCAGCTAAGAGGCCGCCAATGGATGCCGTATTGATTATCTTACCGGCACTGCCTTGCGATAGCATTTTAGGCACAAAACTATGAATGCCATTAACCACCCCCATCACATTAACATCAAAATTCCAACGCCAATCTTTTATTGAGCGTTCCCAGCTTTTACCGTCAATCAGTACGCCGGCATTATTGAACAGTAAATTGACTGCGCTGTGCTGGCTGAAGCAGTGCTGAGCGAATGACTCCACCGCATCTTCGGATCTAACGTCCAGCGAATAAATTTCGATTTTCTCCGGCCTGCTTGCATCACTTTGTGTGTTGCATAAACCTTGTTGGTCGATATCGGCGGCAATAACCTGCATCCCTTGTGCAGCACAGTGCTGTGCTAAGGCAGCTCCTATGCCGCTGCCGGCACCCGTGATGACGGCAGTTTTTTCATTCCAGTCTGACATGCTTACCTCATTTCTATTCAGTAGATAAATGACCTAATACTTTGTTTAGCGCATCCATTCTAATTTTTCGGTATTTAGTTGTGGTTTCACAGTCGACAAATTCATAGCCATGCACGGCGGCTTTAGCTTCGACTAAAGTCACTTCAACGGCTGCTTTTTTTAAGGCCTCAGCATAGTTGATTGCCTCATCTCTTAACGGGTCGAATTCGGTGGGTTCAATATAGGCAGGTGGTAAGCCGATAAGGTCTTGGCGATGAACAGGCGAAGCATAGGCGGGTATGTGTTCGCCTCCTTTTTTGTATTCGCTGCCTCGCAAATACACCTCCCACATCACTTTGTTATTGTTGGTTGTCCAAAGAGGCGTGTCGGTAAATTCGGTGGCGCTGGCTGTTTTGGTTTCACAGTCACAGACGGGATAGAGTAAAAACTGCGCGAGCAAGTTTATTTTTTCACTACGATTTTTATTCCTATCGTGGGTTAACTGGGCAACACTGGCTGCTAAACCGCCGCCGGCACTGTCGCCGATGACAATTATTTTTTCTTTATCGACACCTAGCTGTTTGGCATTGTCATGCACCCATTCTAGTGCCGCTTGTGAGTCGTCGAGTGCAGCTGGAAAAGGGGCCTTAGTTGAAAGGCGGTAATCCACCATAAATACTTTGCAATTCGCTTGATCAGCATACATTTGAGCATTATCTAGATGAAGGCCTGCATAGGTGAGAAAAAATGCGCCGCCATGAAAATAGACTAAAGCGGGTGCGTTATCTGCTAAGCTCTTTTTACTGATTTCGATCACTTTCAGTTTGTGGCCGTTAGTGCTGTTAATTTTATGGGTTGAGATGCTGAGGTTTTTCGACCATTTGTAGCGTAAACGGGTCGCCAAAATAAATAAATTAGTAAACCGCAGTTTGAGCAGATTGGTACTAAAACTCATATCAGGAAAATCAAGGTATGCGGGGTCAATGGCATAAGGTTTATTGTTATTTCGAGTATTAATGTGGTTTTCCATAGTGATCGATCTCGTCAATTATTTATCTGCCATGATAGAGCTATAATGAACTATTTATCATGAGATGAATGTAATAATATATTTTTAAGTTGCGATCTTTTTTAGCAGATTCGTTACCCTTAGGTTATGGTGCTAAGTTCTATTATAAATAGGTATCACGATGAGATATTGTCCCCAATGTAAAGCCGATATGGTTGATCGTGAGCTAGACGGCGTGTCTCGTTTAGCGTGTCAGTCTTCCAGTTGCGATTATGTCTATTGGCAAAATCCGACCCCCGTCGTGGCTGGCATCGTGGAATATCAAGGTAAGATTGTTATGGCACACAATGTGGCTTGGCCTAAAGCATTCTTTTCGGTGATCACCGGTTTTTTAGAGCAGGGCGAAGATCCCGCGGTAGCGATGGTAAGAGAAACCAAAGAGGAGCTTAATTTAACGGTTACGGCTCAGCGCTTAATCGGTGCCTATGGTTTTGAGCAAATGAATCAAGTGATTATTGCTTATCATTTAGAAGCTGAAGGATCGATTGTTTTAAACGAAGAGCTGGACGATTATAAATTGGTCGAAAAAAAGGACATTGTGCCTTGGGATATGGGTACTGGCCTAGCGCTAAAGGACTACTTGGCGAGTTTGAATCAGTCGCCGCACCATTGAATAGACCGTATTCACGCGGGATGCTATTGGCTTTATTCGGTGGCGGATATTGCATAATAGTCACTCCCACTGCAGTCAATAACGCCTATTATAGACCGCGTTTTTTAGACTTTATCCTGCACCCTTCAAGGGTCGCTTGACAGGTAGCCTCAAAGGAGTGCGAATCACTATGCTCATCGCTAAATTTTTGATTAACCAGTTGTTATTTATAGTCTTTTTTTTATTAAGTCTTGTTGCCTATACGGTCAATGCTGAGCTTGTAAGTGCTACCAATAGCCTCGGTTCTGCCGAAGCGCCCGCATACTCTGGCGGAGGTTGGTCAACCTTGCATCAAGGCCCGGGTAACCGCGATCAAGCCCGCGGTGCCTATCTGCATGATGAGTACCGTACTTGGACGGCGCTAGAGGGCGTATCGCTATTAATTGCACCTTCTATTAGCCCGGATAAAAATCGTTTTTATCAAACGTCTGGCCTTGCTGCGGGGCAAAGTAATTTACATGCTTTTTCTGTTGAAGGTGAATTGCTTTGGCAGTCCCAGCCATGGACAGATGCTGGGAACGGGGTTGACCCTTGTGCGGTTTTATCCAATGTCATTGTCGATGCTGAGGGTGATCTTTATTTAGGTGATTGCAATCAAATGTTCGCGTTTCATCCCGATGGCACCGAAAAATGGACGGTGCCCTTACCAATGGCAGCCGATGATGATTGGCAACCCGATCCTGAACTACCAATGAATGCCTTAACTACACCGGTATTCACTGTTGAAGGGCATGTTTTGGGAGTGACTAATTTTGGTGATGTAGTGATTTGGGATCGAGACGACGGTCGGGTATTAAATCAGCCAATGCGGTTGCCAGGTTTATTATCACCGTACTCGGAAGTCCTCAAGCAGCCAGAGACGCTTTGGGCAGACGGCCTGATTGATCCACGCATTCGAGAGTGGAGTTGGCAGTTATTATTTGGTGGTGCTATGCGATCAATGAATACGCCGGCTGTGAGCCAAAAAACAGGCCGCATTTTTGTTGCGGCTACTTCAACAGAGCCAAGCTTGGGGCGTCTTTATGGTTTGGATTTAATTCATGGTGAGCAGGGTATTGTGATTGAAATTGCTTTCGCCACTGATTTTGGTATTGGTAGTGGCTCCAGTCCCGCCACCTCAAATGACGATAACTTTGTTTACGTCAGTGATGAAGAAGGCTACCTTTACAGTATCGACGCGGCCAGTGGGGATATTGTTTGGCGAACTAAAACAGCCGCAACGGCAGGATCTTCTGTGGTGGATCTAGACGGCACAGTGATTGTTTTACAGGCCTACCCCAACCCCACCATGATGGCCATACACGGTGACAGTGGTGAAGTGAAGTGGTCGTCTAATGCAGACCAGTTGGCCAGCGAAACTTTGCCGTCAGGGTTTATACTGGGCGCCCCACAAGCCAGCGGTAATGGTATACCGACCGTTACTGAAGACGCCATTCTTGTTCCAGTCGCCTATGGCTATAAATTTTGGGTTGGCCGCACGATTGTTGTCCCAGTTGTTAACTACCTAGTCGCTTTTAATAAAGACACCGGCGTCGCATTTAGAAATGTAGTGAGCATGCCAGATGATTCATCGAACACTACGCCGGTGATGGCTAACGGTACAATATTAAGCCCCCTAGGTTCAGCCATGTCGTCTGGTTTTGCGCCTTTAGCGCCCATTGCCAATTGGTTTTTACCTGACGGTATGCAACAGGCAATGCCAGTCGGTGGTCTTCAAGTCGCTATTCCTAAAAAATAGCGCTTAGCCCAAATAATATAAACCCTAGATTTAAGCTGAGAATAACAAACTTATGAGTCGAAATATTCCATACCGCCCCTTACCCATAAAGCTCATCAACGGTATGGGTGCAGTACTTGCTAAAGTCGGTATCCAGCCTGCGCTAACGGCAGATGATATTTTTAAGCGGGTGGAAAAGGAGACGGGTTTAAAGCGACCTTTGCCGGGCTGGGATGCAGGCGGTCTCGATGTATTACTCAATGCACTGAACACTGAAGCGCAATTAAATACCATCGGACGTCTAGGTGCGCGTGGCATGCTAACGAATTTAATCAGTAACTATGTCAAGTTAACCGACTGGTTTGATCGTCACCCAGAAGAAACTGAGCAGGTCTTAGAGAAGCCGATCTTTATTGTTGGCTTGCCTCGAACGGGCACTTCAGCTATGCACGGCCTCATGGGGGCCGATCCTGGCAATCGCTCGCCGCTCTTTTGGGAAGTTAATTCGCCGTTGCCGCGACCTGATCCAGACCATTATGATGATGACCCACGTATTGAGGTGATGGCCAAGCAACTGGAAATGCAATACAAGATGGCGCCAGGCTTTGACGCTATTCATAAGATGGATGCGACCATGCCACAAGAGTGCGTCGCTAATATGCATCAGATGATGTATGGCATTACCTTGACGCTCACTTGGTATGTGCCCAGTTATCGAAGATGGTTAATGCAGGCCGATCCAAAACCTGCGTTACGCTTCCATAAGCGTTTCTTACAGATGATGCAAGCGACAGAGCCTGCTAGCCGACCGATTAAGCGTTGGTTGTTAAAGACCCCGGGGCATTTGAGTTCCTTGCCCGGTATTTTTGAATTATTTCCCGATGCGCAAATCGTTTTCACCCATCGTAATCCCGTCGATGTCATTGGTTCTGTGTGTAGTTTTGTTTGGACCCTGTCGGGTATGTTTACCGATAAGGGCCATGTGCCAGGCTTAATTGGTGAAGAGCAGGCAGGCAGTTGGAATCAATTGCTGCAATTAGGGATGCGAGACAGAGCCTTACTTGATGCCCATAGCGATCAATTTCATGATATTTATTTTGATGACATTTGTGAAAAACCATTTGAGACAGTGCTGGGCATATATGAAAAATTTGGCTTGCAAGCGCCTGAAAATATGCCTGAACTGATGCAGCAGTATTTAGATGACAGTCCACGCGGTAAACACGGCAAGCATGAGTACACGCTGGCTGATTACGAGTTAACAGAAGCGGGTGAACGCGTCAGATTCGAGGAATATACAACGAAATTTGGGCTTTAAAATAAGCCGCTTTATAACTGAATAAGATTGAGGATAAAGATGAAAGCTGCTGTATTGTACGAGCAAGGTAAACCCATTGAGGTAGTTGATGATGTCGAAATTATTGAGCCCAGAGCGGGTGAAATAAGAGTAAACGTTGCTTATTGCAGTCTATGCCACTCTGATTACAGCGTTATCTCGGGTGCAATGGGCCCATTACCCGGCCCTATTATTGTTGGGCATGAAGCCGCTGGTGTGGTTGAGTCTGTTGGCCCTGGGGTACGTCATTTGGCGGTAGGCGATCACGTGGTTTTAACGCCTGTGCCGCCATGTGGTACCTGCTATTACTGTCAACGCGGCGATCACTCTCTGTGTACCAATGGCCAGAGTATTATGACTAATCGCTTACACGATGGGGTCACGGGTTTGTCTCGGCAAGGAGCAGAAATTTTAAAAGGTGTAGGCGTTGCCTCTTTGGCTGAGCAAGTGGTCTGTCCGAGTACCGGCGCGATTAAAATACCGAAAGACATCCCTTTAGATGTAGCTTGCGTAGTGGGTTGTGCGATGCAGACCGGTGTTGGTGCTGTGCTTAATACGGCAGATGTAGAGGCAGGCGCGACCATCCTAGTGCTAGGTTTAGGGGGCATTGGTTTGGCAACGGTGCAGGGTGCTAAATTGGCTTCGGCAAGTAAGGTTATTGTGTCAGACCCGTTACCTGAACGGCGTGATTTAGCCATGCGCTTGGGAGCCACACATACGATTGATCCAAACGCTGAAGATGTAGTGGCCGTCTGTATGGCGCTGACCGATAACATCGGGGTTGATTATGCTTTCGAAACAGCGGGCTTGGCGGTATTAATTGAACAGGGTATCCAAGCCAGTCGAGCGGGAGGCATGACAGTGTGTGTCGGTGCTCCACCCATCGAGCAAGGTGTGAAAATCGATAATGTGGTCATTTTCACTTCAATGGAAAAGAAACTTTGTGGATGTTTGTTGGGCTCTTGTAACTCTACCTATGATATTCCGCGGATGATGTCAGCCTATCAAAATGAACAGCTTGATTTAGCATCGATGGTGGGCAGAACACGACCGCTAGAAGAAATTAATGAAGCGTTTGATGATCTTCATCATGGTCGAGAAATTCGTACTGTAATGAAAATTGGCGCATAAATAATTAATTGAGGAGTTATTTTGACAGGCATAGAGCAGCAAGCATTTAGCGGTTGGCGAGTGTGTATCGTGTTAGCCTTGGTTGTCTCCTTGAGTATGGCTTTGGTCAATACCTTTGGTGTTGTCTATTTAACGGTTGCAGAAGACTTTGATCTTGACTTAGCTGTGGTTGGCATGGGTATGTCGATTTTTATGTTAATGGTTGGTCTTACGGCGCCTATTCTCGGTAAGTTCGCTGACAAGGGGCCAATCAAGCCCGTGATGCTTTTGGGTGTGATATTGATGGTGTTGGGTATTGCCGTTATGACACGTGTCAGTTCAGGAGCAATGTTGGCCTTGGGCATGCTAATCACCTCTCTCGGGGTTGTTATTCATGGCATGGTGCCGAGCAATGGCATTATTACTAACTGGTTCATTCAGCGTCGTGCGACGGCCTTAGCAGTATTGGCAGTGGGTTTAGCCATTGGTGGCTTGTGGTTGCCGCCAGCAACCGCTTGGTTGATGGCCAATGGCACAGTAGACAACGATTGGCGCTATGCTTTACAAACCCTGTCTTACGTGGTGGGCGCGGTTGCTTTTATTGCGATTGCTGTTGGCGTGACTCGAACGCCTGAGGATTTGGGCCAGTTTCCCGATGGTGTAGCAGCTAATGCTAATGATGCAGATATTGATAGCAGTGAAGAAAATGATGCCGACTTTAAACTCGCGTTACGCAGCCGTGATCTTTGGTTTACCGCCACAGCATTTGGCATGATGACCATGGTCTCATTGGCTAACGGCACTTATATTGTGCCATTTTTAGAGTCTACGGGCGTTGGAAAAATCCAAGCGGCTTATGCTATTTCTGCTATTTCGTTCGCCAGTATTATTGGCAGTATCAGTGCCGGCCTTATTGCTGATCGCATAGGGCCTAAACGAGTTTTAATCGCCTCGCAGTTAATTATTATGCTGGCTTTTATGGTGTATTTAAGTCACCCCGGTTATTTAATTAGTCTGGCTGCAGCGGCTGCTGTGGGTTTGGGAGTGGGTGCGTTTATGCCCATGCAGCCGAATTCTGCTGGCTCACGGTTTGGTCGTGCAATTGCTGGCCGTGTGATTGGTATTTACGGTTTGATGGGCTTGCCGTTTTCACTCACCGTTATCCCCTTAGCGGGTCTGTTAAGTAGTAAAGTAGGCTCTTTCGATGCCATTTACCAAGTAGCTATAGTTATTTTAATGGTGGCTATTGCTATGTTGTCAGTGACAGCTTTTGAGCCTGAATCGGTTGATGCTTAGCCGATATATTGCCTTTAGATATATTGTCTTTAGATATATTGTCTTTAGATAGGCGGGTAGTTTGGAATTATAAGAGCATTGATGTTTAACAATGAATCGCCTATCAGTTAAAAATGGCGAGCATAGAATAATTATCCATAGAGCATAGATTATCATGAATAAAGATACTCCCTTAGTGATCAAGCCACTAAACAATGTAGGTGTTGAGGTATCGGGCCTCGACATTAATCAGACTATCAGCGATGAGCTTAAATCTCAGCTTCATGATATTTGGTTGGCGCATGGCATTGTTGTGTTTCGCGATCAGCCTAATATTACACCCGAAAGTTTAATCGAATTTAGTCGTATTTTCGGGCCCTTAGAAATGCACCCGCTGAAGGCTACTACTTCGGCTGACTATCCCGAGTTGTTCGTATTAGAAAACGGCGGCGAGACTGATAAATTTAATACCGCTTATTACGACGGTGAAGCCATTGTTAATCGATTGATCTGGCACATGGACTTGCACTACACAGGCAAGCCTAATCGAGGCGCTATCCTGTCCGCCGTCCATGTTGCTGAAGAGGACGGCCTTACAGGGTTTGGCGATTTGGCAAAAGCTTACACGGCTTTGCCCGAGCACTTAAAAAATAAAATTGCCGATTTAGAAGTCGCCTATACCTTTGAGATGCAGCGAATAAAATGGCGGTTTGCCGATAATAGTGGCTATGAGCCCGGTCCTTTCAGCCCTAAAAAGCCCGCCGATGTCGGTTTTCCCGATTTTCCTGATGCAGTTTATCCCATGGTGGTTACCCACCCTGAAACCGGCGACAAAATTTTAGAAATCGTTGAGCAATTTTTAGATCGAGTGATAGAGCCTGAAAAGATAGGAATGACTCACGCTGAAGCTGACCAGCTACTGCATGAACTGGTCGAGCATATCCGTAAGCCAGAGTTTCATTATTGGCATGATTGGCGCATCGGTGACATGGTGCTGTGGGATAACTGGCGAGCGATGCACTGTACCACAGGCACTCGAGCAGGTATCAAGCGTTTAATTAATCGTACCACTATCGAAGGCAGTCATACTTTGGGTCGTCAGTTAGCGGCAGCTGAATAGTTTTAATGAATAGGTATTAGCATGATAGTGATTAAAATAGTTGGGCTTTTATTGGTTTTTATTAGCTGCCATGCTTCTGCACAAGCTGTCAGCTCGGCATATGCTATATCCGAGAAAAATCTTGAAGTGCAAATGCCGCAGACGCAATTGCTATGGGGTGATACCCATGTTCATACGGTGTTATCGGGTGACTCGGCTTTATTTGGCAATAAATTAGTCGGTCCTGATGAAGCGTATCGATTTGCCAAAGGTGAAGTGGTGCAGGCCAGTTTAGGCAAGCCGGCACAATTAGAAACACCGTTAGATTTTTTGCTGGTCTCCGATCATGCTGAAACCATGAGTGCTATTTGGCAGCTTCGTCACCCCACTGCTGAGCAAAAGCGAGAGCAACGCTTGCAAACTGCATTAAATATTGTTGAACGCGGCCTTGAAGCAATTCCGGCTGATGTCAGTCAAATAGAGACGGTCAATGTGGCACTGTCCAGTGCCGCGATGTTTTTGCTTGATGGCTCGGCTGCCTCCAATCGCGCCGCTAATAGCGCATGGCAAGAAATTATCGCCAGCGCCGAGCGACATAATCAGCCGGGTGAATTCACTGCGTTGATCGGTTATGAATGGAGTTCAACGCCCAATGGTGACAACCTGCATCGCGTCGTTATGTATCGTGATGGTGCTGACAAAGTTTCACAAACGCATCCAGTCAGTGTCATAGCTGCAATGATTGATCCTACGGCTTATCACCCAGAAACATTGTGGCGTGGCTTACAAGACTATGAAAATAAAACTGGCGGTCAAGTGTTAGCGATACCGCATAATAGTAATTTAAGCTCTGGTCTAATGTTTGATGTGGAAACCTCAACAGGGCCGATGAATGAAGCTTATGCCAGTACTAGAAAACGCTGGGAGCCAGTAGTTGAAATCACCCAAATCAAGGGTGACAGCGAGGCGCATCCGTTTTTATCGCCCGGCGATGAATTTGCCGATTATGATAACTGGGACAAAGGGAATATTTTCAATAGCCGACTTTATACTAATGAGATGTTAGCGGGGAGTTATGTCCGTGAGGGACTCAAGCGCGGTTTAGCTATTAAGGCCGCCGTCGGTGTCAATCCCTACCAATTTGGCGTGATCGGCAGTACCGATTCGCATACTGGCTTGGCCACTGCTGACCATAAAAACTTTTGGGGTAAGTCACCGGTAGTGGGTCCCACGCCTGACCGGCTAACGGCTGATTGGTCGACAAAAGGTGAGGGTGGTGCCTTAGTCACAGTGAAAAACAGCGAATCAGCGGCCTCGGGTTATGCGGCGGTTTGGGCCAGCGAGAATACCCGCGCAGCCATATTTGATGCATTTATGCGACGTGAGGTTTATGCCTCGACAGGACCACGTATAGCGGTTAGATTNTTTGGNGGCTATGATTTTACCGATGACGATCTCTACGCAGCTGATTTTGCTGCGNCTGGCTATCGCGGCGGAGTGCCGATGGGCGGCGAGCTCAACACCTCTAAACAAGCGCCTATATTNTTGCTCAGTGCACTCAAAGACCCCAAAGGGGCTAATTTGGATCGNATTCAAATCATTAAGGGCTGGCAGTCGGACGACGGCCAATTGCATGAACGTATTTATGATGTTGCCGTCTCAGATAATCGACGCATTAATCGCAATGGCCGCGTAAAAAAAATGGTTGGCAATACCGTCGATGTCGAGACAGCCGATTATAAAAACAGCATTGGTGAGGTAGCATTAGCAACGCGCTGGACTGACCCTGATTTCGATTCTGAGCAAGCGGCTTTTTATTATGCGCGCGTATTAGAAATTCCGACGCCACGTTGGACAACTTACGACGCAGTGAATTTCGATCAACCGTTGCCTAATGAAGTATCGGCCACGACACAAGAGCGGGCTTATACCTCGGCTATTTGGTACCAGCCTTAATTTCTCGATCGGGATAACACTATGGCGATCAAGCAGCAAAAAACCTTTTGCCGTATCTGCGAGGCGCAATGCGGTCTAATCGTTCAGACCGAACATGATCGCGTGTTAGATATTAAACCCAATACTGAGCATGTCAGCAGTCAGGGCTACGCCTGTATCAAGGGTTTGAAAATGGGCGATTTTGCACACAGTCCCGATCGATTAACCCAGCCGCTCAAAAAAATCGATGGTAAGTTTGAACCGATTACGTGGTCTCAGGCGATTACAGAGATTGGGCAGCGCTTAAAATCGATCCATGCTGAGTATGGTGGTCAATCGATTGCGGCCTATATGGGCAACCCTATAGGCTTTAATCTTTGGCCGTCGACGGTTATGACGTTTTTTTTAAAAGCCTTTGATGCAGATAAATTATTCACCCCAGGCACCCAAGACTGCGCGAATAAATTTGCTGGGGGCGAGCGGTTATTTGGTAGTGCAAATGATCAGGTTTTCCCTGACATTGAGCATACCCAATGCTTAATCGCTGTTGGTAGTAATCCATTAATTTCAAAAATGAGTTTTATCTCAGTTCCTAAGCCGATGGAGAAGTTGGCCGCGATAGAACAACGCGGCGGCAAGGTCTATTGGTTAAACCCACGTTTTACCGAGTCTGCCAAACGCTTCGGTGAGCACGTGGCAATAAGACCTGATACCGATGTTTTTTTTATGCTGGGTTTTTTGCATGAGGTGATTGCCCGTGGTGCCGTGCAGCAGCAGCGGGTGGCGGATTTTATGCGGGGATACGCAACGTTAATAGAGGTGTCAGAACCATGGACACCAGAACGTGTAGCGGAAGTGACGCAAATATCAGCGAGTCAACTAAGAGCCATGGTTGATTGCTACTTAGCCGCCGATGGCGCGGCAATCTACTCGTCAACCGGTGTCAATCAAAGTCGCCATGGTTTGCTGGTTTATTGGCTGCAAGAGGCGATAAACGCCATCACAGGCAATCTCGATAAGCGCGGTGGCGTATTGGCGGGCCGCGGCGTCTTTCCTAAATTTGATCCGCCCACTCTACTTCCACGTTCACGAATCAATGATATTCCTTATGTGAACAGCACCATCCCAGCTGGCATTATGGCAGACGAAATTTTGACACCAGGCAAGGGAAAGGTTCGTGCGATGTTTAATATGTCGGGTAATCCGTTACTAAGTTGTGGTGGCAGTGAGCGCTTAGCAGAAGCTTTTTCAGCGCTGGATTTATTTGTTTGTATTGATATTGTTCGTAATGAAACCGCAGAGTATGCCGACTATATTTTACCGGGCTTGCATTCATTAGAGCGCGCCGATGTGCCGTTTTATTTTTTCACTATGATGGGCTTAATGCCAAATCGAAGTTTTGATTATACCGACGAGGTCATACCGCCGCCTGCGCAGGCTCGCGATGAGGGTTTAATTTTTCGGCAGTTATGCCGCGCGGCTGGCCGGCCTTTATCGGGTTCTAAACCTTTTCAATGGCTCAGTAATGGCGCAGAGTTTTTAGCAAAGATGCCGGTTATTGGTAAACTGGCTCGTCTAGATAAAATATTTCTGGGTGGCATGATAAGGTCGGCAAATTTAGGCGGTATTCAAGCGATGCGAAAATTCCCCAACGGCCGAAAATTATCACCGAATAAGCCCGGCGATTATTTAGGCCAGCGGGTGAATACGCCATCGGGTAAAGTTGAATTAGCGCCCGCTGATTTGGTGGCGAGGGTTAAAAGTTTAGAGCAAGTCTACCTGCAAGAAATTAAGCAAAAAAACGAACTGAAATTAATTCAAAAGCGCGAGCGTTTTACCCACAATAGCTGGGCGCATAATGTCGAAGCATTTATTGCCGGTGATAGGCATACCAATTATTTATACATCCACTCAGATGACGCTATTAGTCGAGGCTTGGCC
>PBSZ01000020.1 GCA_002726445.1 Cellvibrionales bacterium
ATGAAGAATATCTCTGTCTCCATAGCGCATATCACAAGCAATTAACACCTGAAGCAAGTCACTGCCATTGAATCCATCGGCAGCATTTGATCTAACATGAATGACAATAATCTCTCTTTCGCTCACTGCAGCAAGCGATGAGTCAAAATCTTGCTGGTCATGCTCTGATTCAGCGGATGTTTCTGGGGTCGTTGAAAATAAGTCGTCAGCGCCTTGGTCACTAATGATGGGATCTGTTCGTGTTATAACGCGAGCCCCACCATTAGGAAGCTCAGGAGATTGAACATCCTCATCAAAACCACCACCCATACCCAATGAAAGCTTTATATTATCTCTTCGCTCCGATCGCATTCGACGGTAACCATCGATAAGGACTGAAAGAACTAGTACTAATCCGCCAGCAATGAGCCATTCACGCATGCCAAATTGAGATAAAAATTCCATAAAACTTATCGCCTCTATAAGTCATTTTACTCGAAAAAAATAAACCCTACTCGCAGATTAAACCGCAGCTAAGGCGACGGCCTCATCGATATCAACACTGACCAGCCTTGAACAACCCGCCTCATGCATAGTGACACCCATTAAATGGTCAGCCAATTCCATGGTAATCTTATTGTGCGTAATAAATATAAACTGAACACGATCAGACATTTCTTTTATGAGCTTGGCATAACGTGCCGTATTGGCATCGTCAAGCGGCGCATCAACCTCATCAAGCATACAAAAGGGTGCTGGATTGAGCTGAAAAATAGAAAATACAAGCGCGATAGCTGTTAATGCCTTCTCACCACCAGAGAGAAGATGGATAGTACTATTTCGCTTTCCGGGTGGCCTTGCCATTATAGCAATTCCTGTATCTAACAAATCTTCGCCTGTCATCTCAAGATAGGCGGTACCACCACCAAATACCTTAGGGAATAAGTCTTGCAAACTAGCATTGAGTAAATCAAACGTTTCTTTAAATATACTTCGTGTCTCTCGATCTATTTTCTGAATAGCCGATTCAAGCGTACTTAATGCCGACTCCAGCTCCTCGTTTTGAGCATCCAAGTATATCTTTCTTTCAGACTCTGTCTCAAACTCTTCAATCGCGGCTAAGTTAATAGCACCTAAACGATTAATGCTATCCTGCAGTTGTTTAAGCTGAGTTTGCCATTGAACAAGATCAGCATCTTCCGGCAGTTGGCTTTTAACCGTCTCTAAATCAAAACCACTTTCTTCTAACTGCTCAACAATCGTTTTGCTTCTCACTGACATTTCTTGACTATCGATTCGGAGTCGCTCTAGCTCGGCGCGAATAACTTGGGTCTTTTCTTCATTGCTTGCCCTTAATTGCTCGGACTCACGCATGCTTTGGTCCAAATTTTCGACTTCAATTCTTGCTTGAGATAAAGAGCCTTCAACGATAACGCGGCTTTTCAACTGTTCGTCTAAACTGGTTTTAAGCGCAGCGATAGGGGAAATACTGTCTTGTTTCGCTTGAAAGAGTGAGGCTTTCTTCTCTTCAAGCTGATCAACTTGAGCCGTTAGCCTTTCGACTGTATCAGTCACTGAATTAAGTTGCGCCCGCAAGCCTTCCGTTTTGAGAGCCACGCTCTGTAAAGCTTGCCCCTCGGCTTGAGACAGATCCCTCGCTTTGGTTAATGTGTCTCTCACACTGTCCCGTGAAAGTATTAACGTCTCTCTTTGCTCTTCAACCTTCTGCATTGATTCAATCGCAACATCGAGATGCTGTCGAGCCTCGGTCAAGGCCAAGCGTTGCTGCTGCTGATTGCTTTCAGCCAGTTGAATTTCGCTAAGCGTTCGACTGTGTCGAGTTGAAATCTGCTCAATTTTAGATGTTAGCGCACTGATATTGGCTCGAAGTTGACCAAGCTCTTTGTCGCCTTGACTTTTATCCGCCTGTAACTGGCTTCTGGCTTGCTCTGCCTCTATTAATTCCTGCTCAGAGAGCGCCATTGATTGCTCAAGCGAAGCAATAGACTTCTCACTGCTGGTAATATCCTGCGCTAAATCAAGCAATTGCTGCCTTCGCTCAATAACCCCTGATTTACTATCCTGCTGCTTTAAAACCTTCAACCAATTTGCACCCAGCCAAATACCGTCTTTAGTCACGATAGAATCGTTTGAGCCGAGCTTAGTTCGGTATTGAGCAGCTTGAGCCAAGTTTTCAGCGGCAAAAATATTATGCAGTAAACCATTTGCAGCACTACTTTTGAGCTTTTCAGTGAGAGATGGCAATGCAATCTGACTAGCGGAGCCCTGTACCTGAGGATCAATCTCAATGAAACTAATATTGCTTTGGCCTAAATTGCCAAGCTCATAAATAACCAAGTCTAAACTTTTTAAAGTAACCGATTGCAAGGTTTCTCCAAGCACTGTCTCAATCGCTGTTTCCCAACCATTTTGCACTTCAAGTGTGTCAAGCAGCCTTGGTGCTGCATTAAGTTGCTGACGTGATAGCCATTCATTAACCTCGCCTTTCTCGCTCTGAGATGCTTGTTGTAGCGCTTCAAGCGAGGCATTTTTACCACGCTGTTGCTGCAATATACTTCTGGCTGAATCCAACTCAGACGATAAATTCTTTTGAGCTTCGCGCTTTTTTTGTACCCGCTGATTGCCAGCAATGATTGTTGACTCAAGCTCATTTAAGCTAGCATCTTTTTCATTAATCTGCAGTTCAATACGAGTCTTATCCGCTTCTAACTCAGCCGTATCTAGACCTGAGAGCTCATCATTCATTCGATCTAAACGATTAGAAAGACCACGTAAGGCTTCTTCAATTTGGTCGATTTTAGATCGTTGAACCTCAGCATTCTTCTGAGGTTCTGCTGCACTATGATTAAAGGCGTCCCATTCTTGTTGCCATGCTTGCATAGCCGTCTCGGCGGTATGGAGTTGATCAGAGGCATCGGTTGCAGAACGTTTGAGCTGTTCATGTTCTGGATCGAGTGCTGATAATTGCTCGGTCCATAGGCGTAACTTTTCATTATCGTCAGCCAAATGTTGAGAGTTTTCACTGGCAGACTTTGTGGCTTCATCTAAATCATCAGCCAGTTGTTGGGCGCGCTGTTCATGATGAGCAATGGACTGCTCTGTCCGAGCGATTTCTGCGCCTAAATTGTAGAACTGGGCTTGAACGGTGTTAAACGCATCATTCTTGGCAACATGCTCGTCACGAAAAATTTCAATTTGCGCCCCGATTGAGCGCTGCTCTGCAATTGACGCCTCTAAAGCAATTTCTGAATCCGCTATGGCTTGACGCTGACCGCTTGATTGATCCTGTAGACGCTGCCATTGCAGCGTTTGAGTCTGTGCAGTCACTATCCTTTCGTCAACTTTAAACGCTTTGTACTTTTCAGCCGCGACTGCTTGACGCTTTAATCGTTGTAACTGGCGATCGAGTTCTTCTCTTAGATCAGTTAGACGCTCAAGATTTTCACGGGTGTGACGAATGCGTTTTTCCGTTTCTTTACGACGCTCTTTATATTTTGATATGCCCGCTGCTTCTTCCACAAAGACGCGACGCTCTTCAGGCTTAGATTCAATCAAGCGAGAAATCATACCCTGCTCAATAATGGCATAGCTTCTGGGACCGAGACCAGTGCCTAAAAAGATATCAGTAATGTCTCTTCGGCGGGCTTTAGCGCCATTGATAAAATACTGTGACTGCCCGTCACGCGTCACTTTTCGCTTAACTGAAATCTCAGTAAAACCACCGTACTCACCGCCGAGCGTTCCATCGCTATTATCAAAAACCAGCTCAATCGATGCTTGACCAACAGGCTTACGAGCATTAGAGCCATTGAATATGACATCCGCCATCGACTCTCCACGAAGATTCTTAGCCGATGACTCACCTAGCACCCAGCGAACAGCATCAATGATATTGGATTTACCGCAGCCATTGGGTCCAATCACAGCCACCATATTGGTACTGAGCTGGACATTAGTCGGGTCAACGAAAGATTTAAAGCCAGCAAGTTTAATGTTTTTTAGACGCATGAAAGAAAAAATTCCTTTAGCTTTAGTGATGACTAGAGTCGATTAGTTATGATTTTTATGATCGATTTTTAAGCTGATTGGTTGCATGAAAAAAATCAGTGACACATGCCATCATCAAGCACTGTTAAAATAGTATTCAGTAACAGCGCACAATATCGATTTTTCTCAACAATATTAATCACTGCAATAGTCGAACAACAAGGCTACTATGATGCATCGATAACGCGCTGATAACAATCATAAAACTGTATTTCAGAGGAAAATAATCGGCACTTTTTAACCAATTTTGATGCCGCGAATAAGCGAGGAAAACATTCGGCAACTTGGCATCAAAAGTTAATGTAAAATCTATTTTATGGTGGAATATATCGACAACAAAAATTGATTAATTAATAGTCTATTATAAGTCTATAGATGGGCGCGCTAGCAATCGAATGACTCACCGTAACCGCTAAAGTCTGGCTTTGTAAATCGCCGGTTTTTGCCAATGCCTGCCCGCTTAGCGCTAGGCGTGCTGCAACGAAAACCTGCTGGTGATCTAACAAACTACTTGCTGTCATTTTGTCTTGCTCAGTTAACAACACTTCAGCAGGTAAATCACCATAACTAATTTTTTTAGCCGCTAATGGGATGCTAGCCTCCCCTTTAGCACGAGCGAAAATAAATACCGGTGTGGTTGAGGGTATTTGACTGCTGGCAAGTTCAGCGCTTAACGAAACCTGCAAACGAATAACCGCATTGATTGGCTCACTTTGGCTGGCTAGCGGCGGCAGTTTCGAGCGTGCTAGCTGAATACCCTTTTTTAAACTGACGGTCTCTGTGCTGTCGCTACCGTACTGAATTAAGGCCTTGGTCCAAAATTCAATGGCCTGCCCATAGTCCTGTTGTTGAAATGATTGCATGCCGCTAAGACTCAGTGCTAAAGCAAAGGCAGGCTCAATACTCAACGCTCGATCTAACAGATCAGACATTTGCTGGCCGCTATAAGCTAATTGATCTGGGTTCATCGCTGTCTGATTACCGATTGTTAAATACATCGCCTGAGCCAGCAAGGTCAGGGTCATTGGATCGCTGGGATAACGTTGCGCCAGGCGCTGGTAAACGTCGACTGCAGCGGCATGTCTATTCAGTGAGGAATAGGTTTCAGCAAGCAATTGCAAATACTGGTCTGGCGGTTCTTTTTGATTTAAAACCGGCACTAACTGAGACTCAATCGAGCGCAGGCTTGACTGCCTTTGCTGGTCGGTTTGAGCCGACTCCAGTGAATTAAGCTGACTTAATAAACGTAAATCAAAGCCCGCTCCCAAAGACAAACCCTGTGGCAGATATAAGAACAATGCCAAGCTAGGAATCAATAGTATTGAAATTATTATCAGCCAACTGCTGGATTGCTGATTGCGGTTAAACAAAGCTAGTCCACCATTGGCAAGCAGCAGCAATAAAGAACATCCTAAACCGAAAATTAAAATACTAGTCAGCATCACTGTGTCCCTCTGCGGGTTCAGTGAATCGATGCCGTAAAGCAATAACTAGAATGCTCAAAGCAAATAAACCAAGCGGTAACAGCCAAAGTATGGCAGTGACTGCATTTAATGGGGGATCATACAATACAAAGTTTCCGTATCGCGCAGACATGAAACGGTAGATCTCATCATCGCTGAAGTCTTGTTGAACTAAGCTATAGAGTTCATTGCGAAGATCGTAGGCTATTTGTGCATCCGAATCGGCTAAATTTTGATTCTGGCATTTAGGACAACGTATTTCATCGAGTAATTGGTAATAACGATCGCCCTGCTCTTGCTTATCAAAGGTCAACAAGTTACTTGCACTGGGGTTTGCCAATGGAGTTGCCACAAATAATAGAGAGCAAACAAGCAATAGGCATGATGGAAAATATTGTTGACTACGAATTTGCACTAATGAGTACTCACCATAAGAGTCCTAATGGCGCAATTTTATCACGCCAAACCTTGTCATCAAGAATACCGACATGCCGATAGCGAATAATACCATCCGCACCGACGATATAATTCTCAGGCGCACCATAAACGCCTAGATCAAGCCCTAATTGGCCATTAATATCAGATAAATTAAATAAGTAAGGATTGCCAAGACGCTCTAACCACTGCAATGCATCGACTGGGCGATCTTTGTAATTCAAACCAATGATCTTGATACCCTTCTGAGATAATGCGTTGAGATAGCTATGTTCAACACGACAGCTAATACACCAACTCGCCCAAACATTAATAATATACGCCTGCTTCGGTAAATCACTGCTAGTCAGTTGACGATTAGTCGACAAGCTAGCTAGAGAAAACTCAGGAACAGGATGACCAATTAAGGCAGAAGGCAGCAGGCTAGGGTCATATTCACCACTTACAATTCGACTTTCAAGACGAAAAAAAACAGCGGCGATCACTGTAAAAATGATTAATGGTATAAACAGTTTAAAGCGCGATGACACAATCTGCTCTCCAACTAATGATTCGGCGGCGATGCCAGCGCTGGCTCAGACCGAACAGAATTTGATCGCTTGTAGCGCTTGTCAAAGGTCGCCAAAATGGCACCTAATGCGATAAAGACTGCGCCCAACCAGATACAGCGAACAAAGGGTTTAACGTGCACTCTCACTGCCCAAACACCCGGTTCTAGCTGCTCGCCTAATGCAACATAGAGATCACGAGTCAACGATGCATCAATACCGGCCTCTGTCATCATATTACGAGAAGCTCGATAAAAACGCTTCTCGGGATACAGGGTGGTGATCAACCGTGAAGACTCACCCTTGGCTCTATGATAAACATCTACACTTGCCCGAGTCGCATCATAATTAGATGCCGTGACTGATGATATTCCACTTAATTGATAACGGTAGGCATTAATAGAAACGCTATCATTCACGGCCATTCGCACATCTTTCTGAGATTCATAAATAGAGGTGATGCCAATTCCGAGCACCATAACGGCCAAACCAATATGCGCAATCACCATGCCATAATAAGAAAGACTCAACTGGCTAAACGAGTGAAAGAAACGGCCACCCTGCTTCAAACGGAAAAAGAAATGTTGCAGCGTATTGAGAATTAACCACAGGCATAAGCTCGAAACAACAAAGGCAAAGACGTTGAAATTAACAGAAAATTGCTGACTAAGTGTGTGTATCAGCAGTACTGATAGCAAGAGAGCCATCAAAAAACAGAGCGCCCATTGTATCGACTGGTGTTTAAACAGCTTAAACTTCTGCCAAGTGATAAAGGGGGCGAAGCCCATGATAAAGACGGTTAGCAAGCCCAGCGGCGCAAACATGGCATTAAAATAGGGAGCCCCCACTGAGTAGCTTCCAAGGTCTAAAGCAGTACTGATAAGAGGAAATAATGTCCCTAACAAGACCACGGTCAAAGATATGGAAAAAAGCACATTATTGATAAGCAGGAAATTCTCTCTCGATATCAGCGCAAAAGCGGTCCCACCTTTCATTACTGGCGCTCTAAGTGCATAGAGCAATAATGAACCACCAATAACGAGGAATAAAAAGGCTAAGATAAAAAGTCCACGCTCAGGGTCACTGGCGAAGGCATGAACAGAAACCAATATTCCTGAACGGACTAAGAATGTACCCAGTAAACTCAAAGAAAATGCTAATAAAGCTAATAATATCGTCCAGCTTTTAAATACCCCACGTTTTTCTGTCGCCGATAGTGAATGCACTAGAGCAGCTCCCGCTAGCCATGGCATTAAAGAGGCATTTTCTACAGGGTCCCAGAACCACCAACCACCCCAGCCTAGTTCGTAATAAGCCCACCAGCTCCCCAGAGCAATACCCACCGTTAAAAAAGCCCAAGCGACATTGGTCCAAGGTCTTGTCCAGCGCGCCCAATTAGCATCAAAGCGACCTTCAAGTAAGGCCGCTATGGCAAATGCAAAGGCAACTGAAAAACCTACGTAGCCGATATACAGCATGGGAGGATGTATGATTAAACCGATATCTTGTAATAAGGGATTTAGATCATTCCCCTCAGAAGGCGTCATTAGCAAGGAGCGCTCAAAGGGATTAGAAGTAAAAATAATGAACGCTAAAAAACCGACGCTGATCATCGCCAAAACAGACAGAACGCGAGTTTTCATTGCCAACGGTATAGAGTTGCTGGCAACAGCAACCGCTAGAGTCCAAGAAGCGAGAATCAATACCCACAAGAGCAAAGAGCCCTCGTGATTCCCCCAAACCGCACTCAATTTGAAATACCAAGGTAAGGCAGTATTCGAATGAAGCGTGACAAGCTTCACACTAAAGTCATCGATATAAAAACTGTAGGACAATGCCAAAAAAGAAAAAAACAGTAGTAGCCATTGCATAACTGCCAATCTAGATGCAAACCTCATCCAAACAGAATTCTTAGCAGCGACACCAATGAGAGGCACAATTGCCATGACCAAAGCAAGAGGCAAACATAGCAGTAAAGCAAAATGACCAATTTCAGGAATCAAAAAGGTATCCTAATTATCTAGTAAAAAAAACGATAGTTGGCTTCTATGGGCAAAAAAAACGCATTTTTCAACAGACGATTCAATTATTGAGCTGCGTCGCTGATTGTTTAGCGCTATCTAATGCAGCTGAAACTTCAGGGGGCATGTAATTTTCATCGTGTTTTGCTAGCACCTGTTCAGCAAAAAAAGTGCCTGATTCTGATAAAAAGCCAGTTACTACCGTGCCCGCGTTTTCAGCAAACATATCAGGTAAAATCCCAGTATATTCGACAGCTACATTGGCAGCAAAATCAGTAATAATGAAATTAACGGCCAGTGAATTGGTTTGTCGAATCAGACTCCCCTCAGCAACCATTCCACCAACACGGATTTGGCGATCAATGGGAGCCTCACCATTCGCTACCCTGCTAGGCTCATAAAAAAGATTAAGATTTTGCTTTAAGGCACTAATAATAAAAAAGGCGGCCAAGCTGGAGCCCACTACAATAAAGAGCACGACGAATAAGCGCTGTTTTCGAATGGGGTGCATAGCTGACCACAATTAGCGTGTTAATCACGCTCATTTTTAGCATGAATCACAATGTTTTTCAATTGCTTACGATAGTCTTTTAAAGGAGAAATGATACTCCAGACCATGATTGAAAGTGATACACCGTAAGCTATCCATACATACGCCCCATGGCCACCCATAGACCATAAAGCTTGAATACTATCAAAGTACATCAACCCCTCCTATACGGCAATGACGGATTAAGAATGAATTCTGGCACGTTCAATCATCCAGTTATTTTTACGCGCATGATGCGCAATTTGAACCCTCATATGCAACATGACGGCGGCTAAACAAAAAAGATAAAAACCAGGAATGGCTAACATCAAAGGCTGAAACATTTCTAGCGCAATCGTTGATTCTTCGGTAAATTTGATTGATGCGGGTTGGTGCAAACTCGACCACCAATCGACAGATTTATAAATAATAGGAATATTAACAGTCCCCACTAATGACATAATGGCTGCCGCTCGCTGACCACTTGCACTGCCATTGAATGCGTCATGAAGCGCAATAATTCCGAGATACAAAAAAAACAAAATTAACATGGAGGTTAAACGCGCATCTTGCCATATCCAATAAGTACCCCAGGTAGGCTTGCCCCATATGGCACCAGTAAATAAAGCGATAAAAGTTAATACAGCACCGACGGGCGCGATGGATCTAAGTGCCATATCGGCTACTTTCATACGCCAAATAATAGATATTGCACCGGCAATAGCCATTGCATAGTAAGCCGCTAAAGCGACGACCGCAGCGGGAACATGAATATAAATAATACGAAATATATTTCCTTGCTTATAATCCGGCGGGGTAAATGCCAAACCCCAAATAAGACTTAGCGCTAACATAAAAAATGCTGAACCCAGAACCCATGGTAGCCATCGATCAAGGGTAATCGACAGCCATTTTGGCGATCCGAGACGATGAAACCACTGCCAGTTAGGCATGATTAAACCCTCTGTTGAATAGCGTAGAATTGTGATTAACATACATCGCTAGGCCTCCACACTCAATTTAAGCCCAGCCATAATTGCCAATGGCGATAAAACAAGCGCTGCCAAAAGCAAACCAATTAGCATCGACAAACTGGGCATCAGTGGCCAGCCTGCTATGGCATCCTGAAGGTAATGCGCTCCAAAAATCATGACCGGCACATACAAGGGCATACTGAGCAACGACAGTAATAGACCACCCGACGCTAAACTAACGGTTAATGATGCCCCGATAGCGCCGATAAAACTGAGTATGCCCGTACCCAATAACAAGCCTAAGGCCATTTCTGGTAGAACCTCAAAAGAGACACCCAGCATTAAACTGATTAACGGCGTAGCCAAAACGATGGGCAAGCCCGACACGAACCAGTGTGCTAGAATTTTCGCTAACACTGAAAGATAAAGTGATTGTGAAGACAATATTAGCTGCTCTAAAGAGCCGTCATCAAAATCAGTTTTAAATAAACTATCTAACGATAGTAGCACTGCCAATAGGGCCGTGACCCAAATAATACTCGGGGAATAAACACGTAATGCCTGGCTATCAGCACCAAAGCCTAAAGAAAATAAAGTAATCACCACCAGAATAAAAAACAGTGGGTTAATCCAGCTGCCGCGATATCGAAAATAGACAGTCAGGTCACGGATGAAAATCGCAGTGAATACACGGTAGGAAGAGAATTGCTCTTTCTCTGGCGCTAACATGAAACAGGCCCTTGTTGGTAATCTGCCAGATCAAGGTGAAAAAGTTCACTATTATTGACCGCCTGATGACTGGTCATAATGACTATACCGCCAGCAGACTGGTGTCGCTTGATGCAATCTTCAATCTGACCGATACCCGAGTGGTCCAGTGCCGTAAAAGGCTCATCGAGAATCCAAACCCGTTGCTGGCTTAGTAACAAGCGTGCAAGTGCTACTCGCCGCTGCTGACCTGCCGACAAAAAATGGCAAGGGGTATCAAGCTCTGAACTGAGGCCAATCTGCTGTAAGGCGTGACTGATCTCCTCACTGCCAAGCGGATATGCTGGCAAACAAAGTGAGGCCCACCAAGTAAGGTTTTCTAAAGGCGACAGCAAAGACTTTACACCCGTGAGATGACCGAGATATAGTAAGTCAGATTTATCAATAAACGGATGTGTATCGTCACCGCAACGCCAACTGATCGAGCCATGATAATCGCTAGAAAGACCTGCTATAATTTTCAATAATGTCGTTTTTCCTGAACCATTTGAACCCGCCACATGCAGCCCCTGCCCTGAACTCAAGGATGCCGAGACCCCAGAGAAAAGCTGACGATAAGCCTTTTCGCAGCTTATATTGTTCAATTCCAAGCCAGTTACTGCACTTAGCTGATTATTGATTGGATCTATCGAACTAGACAACAATAAGCGCCTTACCGTTAGTTGAAAATTATGTGTAACCCTAATAATTAATCAATTTATTATAAACTATAAACACCCCATTCAAGGGCTCAAGACAACTATTTGATTGGCAAATCTGCTCAAAATTAGCATTCAATTTCACTAAAATACAATTTTTAAGCCTATTGATTAAAAAATCTAGGGTATAGTAAAGAAAACACTGATATTAGGCCGGCTTAGATAGCAAAGAGTTCCTATATGATCAATGAATCACAAGCTGCCAATACCAACGAGCAAATGGGCCGATTGCAGTTTAAACCCACCAGTGAAGCCAGTCAGCGCTATCTCGCAAACCATGTCGGTGAAATCCAACGCGCGGTAGTTGTCGATGTCTCTCTACGAGCAAACAGACCCGCCTCGGGACCACTGCAGAGCCATCAGTCGACTCATCATGATTCTAAAACCGTTATTTATGATGTCGTGCTAAAAATTGGTCGCCAAAAAATCACGGTTGAATCACCCTTATTACCAAGAATAGGACAGCAACTGGATATTTTAATCGTCAACCACCAGCAGATTAAATTACTTAAAGTACTCGATAAGCAAGCCTCATTGGAGAGCTATAATCAGACCCAAGCAGCGCTCAGTGGCAAAACAGTAACCGGCAATAAAGGCGAATCACCACCCACATCACAATCTCCTATCGCTTTAGCAAAATCGATTAATTCACAGCAACAAGCTATCATAGTGAATGCGCTTCGTAGCCACTTACCAAGACAAAATGACACTCTCGACCTATCAAGCCTTAATGCAATGCTTGGCAAGCTTCCACAGGCAAATAAAGAAATGTCTGCGGCCATCATTCAATTAAGGCAAAGCATCAATCCACTAGGTCAACTTACCGACCCTTTTCGTTTATCACAGGCGATTAAAAACAGTGGCGCATTATTTGAATCTAAACTTAAGCAATTATTATCTGCTGGTGAAAAAATTAATGTTGATCAGTTACTTTCATTGGGACTTCTTGTTCAAGACGGAAAAAGAAACGACAAAACAACCGACTATAAACTTGGCCTGCTGAATTTAATCACAGCGCTTAGGCGTCACGGCGGCACAGAGAAACTTGTTAACAATGCGCAAAACTCAGCAATTAACCTCGACGAACTTTGGAATACTGTCACAGCCTTAATGAGCCGATCAGATACCTCAAACCTCAATAGTTCTGACAAAGGTCAAGAATTCTTACCTTTACTACGATTGCTACTGAGCCTTGTCTCACGGGTACAAAGCCAGCAATTAACGACTTTAAGCCAGCAACAATCATTAGGTGACAATACTGGCAGCCTACTATTTGAATTGCCCGTTTGGATTGATCAAAAAATTTCAATGCTAGAACTGAGGCTGCAATGGAATAAAGGCACTAACGCTAAGGATGAACTACAAGATCAACGAATATGGAACGCTAAACTGAGTTTCGATTGCGGTAGTGCGGGACAACTGATTAGTATGATCAGCCTCAGAGGCAAAAAATGCGCCGCTGTGTTTTGGGCGCCTAACACCGATATAAAAACCAAGGTATCAAGCTCCTTAGATGACTTAAATGAAATACTCACCCAACAAGGCATGATGGTGGAAAAATTACAGGTCGTGCTTGGCATGCCGAAAGGTCATTCAAATAATATGTTAATCACTAACTTACTAGACACCAGTATCTAACATGAATAAAAAAATTGATGAAAACCAAGGGGCAATTGACGCCTACCAAAAAGCCGTCGCACTTAAATATGAAGGCGTTGGTGCGCCGTTAGTCACCGCCTCAGGCGAAGGGATAATTGCAGAACAAATTATTGAATTGGCAAGACAATTAGGCGTGCCAATGTATGAGAATGCCGAACTTACTGAGTTACTGTCAATGCTCGAACTGGGCGATGAAATCCCCCATGATTTATATGTTATCATTGCTCAGATAATCGCATTAGCGTATTCATTAAATTTGCAATAAGCTATTCATTGACAGATATCGCCTTACTCAAATTATTATCAATAGCCTCCTTTACTTAAAAAAATAATCATGATCACTGTTGCAGATGTCAGCCTACGAAGAGGCGATAAATTACTCTTTAAAAATGCAAACTTATCCGCCTATGCAGGTCATCGCGTAGGCCTTACGGGCGCTAATGGTTGTGGTAAATCCAGCCTCATGTCAATGCTAACCCAAGACATCAATGTTGATCATGGTGATATCATCATACCCTCTTCTTTTTTTGTTGCCACGGTTGCTCAACATGTAGATCAGCATCAAGGCACGGCTATAGACTTTGTCATGGCTGGCGATCAAGCCCTTATGGCTGCGAAGCAGGCTCTCCAACAAGCAGAAACAAATGCTAATAGCGAAGCATTAGCCGCCGCTTACGAGCAACTAGAAAATGTCGATGCTTACACAGCTGAATCGCGTGCTGGGCAACTATTAGCCGGTCTTGGATTCACTAACGACCAGCAACGAACAGATGTGAATACATTCTCAGGTGGTTGGAGAATGCGTCTCAATCTAGCCAGAGCGCTAATGATTCAATCCGATATTTTATTGCTAGATGAGCCAACTAACCACCTTGATCTCGATGCGATTATTTGGCTTGAATCATGGTTAAAACGCTATAAAGGCTGCCTAATGGTGATTTCTCATGACCGTGATTTTCTAGACAGTATCTGTACCCATATCGCCCATATCGAACAGCAAACGATTAGGCATTACAGCGGCAATTACTCTGAATTTGAAAGGCAACGAGCGGAGCGGCTAGCTAACCAAGCCGCAGCTTTTATCAAACAGCAAAAAAATATTGCGCATATGCAAAAATTTGTTGATCGTTTTGGTGCTAAGGCAACCAAAGCGAAGCAAGCGCAAAGTCGTGTTAAGGCCTTAGCGAAATTAACCACCATCGCTCCAGCGCATATAGACTCACCCTTTTCTTTTGATTTTCAAGCGCCAAGCAAAAATCCAAGACAGCTAGTTAAAACCGATAAATTGCAGCTTGGCTATCAAGGTACAGCGATATTAAGTAAGGTTAGCATCAGCATTGAACTAGGGGCACGAATTGGCCTGCTTGGTGCTAATGGTGCGGGCAAGTCTACGTTAATAAAAGCTATCGCAGGTGAACTCGCTGCGCAACAAGGCAACATTGTTTGTTCTGACGAAATCAATATCGGCTATTTTGCACAGTATCAACTTGATCAGCTTAGGCCAGACGATAGCCCCTTAAGCCACCTAAGCAGAGCCTATTCAACACAAAGTGAGGCCGACTTACGTCGTTTTTTAGGTGGCTTTGGTTTTATTGGCAATCAGGCACTTTCCCCAATAGAACCGATGTCTGGCGGGGAAAAAGCGAGACTTGTTTTGGCCACGTTGGTTTTAAAAAAACCAAACTTGTTGTTGCTTGACGAACCCACAAACCATCTTGACCTTGAAATGCGACATGCTTTGAATGTGGCATTACAAAGTTATGAAGGCTCATTACTGGTAATCTCGCATGACAGGCACCTATTAGAAACAGTGACTGATGAACTCTGGTTAGTTGCTAACGGTCAGCTTAGCGACTACGACGGTGACCTTGAGCAGTATGCCAAATGGTTATTAAATAGCAGAGTGCAAGACAGCGTTAATAGCAATCATGGCTCTAGCGTGCAAGCAGGCGAAACTGGATCAAGTGAAGCTATTAATAATAGCGAAACTTTAATAGATAAAAAAAACAGGAAGCGAGAAGCTGCAGAGTTGCGGGCAAAATTGAAACCCTTGACCCAGCGCTGCCAGCAAGTTGAAGCACTGCTATCTCAGCATGAAGAAACCCTCAACTCCATCGAAAATGAATTGGCATTGCCATCAATTTACGATGATAATAATAAACAACAATTAGCCGCGGCTATTCAACAACAGGGTAAGCTAAAATTGACGGTCTCACAACTTGAGAGTGAATGGTTAGACCTCAACGAGCAACTAGAAATTGCTCGTGATAAAGTATAACTGACAAAACACACTTGCTAGAGGCATCAACCATGACTGAACTAAAACGTATTGATTGTGACACAGCGTCAGAAATCTATTTGCAAGATGGTAGTCAATTAATTGATATTAGGGATGAAGAAAGCTATCTAGCTGGCCACATTGCTGATGCCATACATATCGATAACAGCTCGCTCAGTCAGTTTATTGTCTCGGCAGAACCTAGTCAGCCGCTACTTATCTATTGCTATCATGGTCATTCAAGCCAGCAAGCAGGCTATTATTTTATCGAACAAGGATTTGAACAAGTTTATTCTGTTGATGGTGGATTTGAGCAGTGGCAACATTCAGCACCCAAGTCAAAGAAGCCATAGGCTTAAGCTGGCGCAAGCCTTGATGCCATTATTGCCGCAACAAAACCCGTCACAATAGCGACCATGGCGATCACTTCATGCAGCATAGCTGATGACTGTTCTGGCGTACCGCCAGCAAATAAAAAAACCACATTAAATGTAAAGTACATTAACAAAATATAGCAATACCAAATATAACTGCGTTTTTTGCCTTGGCAAAGCCCTTTAATTATTAATAACAAACCAGAACTAATCAACAGCCAAAGAACCAACATAGGGGCTAATTGATCCGGACCAAAAGTTATACAGCCGTAGAGCATAACGAATAACAAGGTGAAGTAGCTCAATACTGAAAGAAAATGATAGAAAGAATAACTGGGCTTAATCGACATATTCTTAATCTTCCTCAATTTTTGCGGCTAAACGAGCGACCCTTACACCCAGAGCTTTACACAGTTCGGCCTCATCTGAAATTATAGACGGCTCATCATTGAGCATCACATGAGAGGCGCCGTAAGGCGTTCCTCCTGCTACCGTATCGTGTAATGCAGCAAGATTATAAGGAAGGCCAACAGCCACCATACCATGGTGTAACAAAGGGATTAACATACTCAGAAGCGTCATTTCATTACCGCCATGCATGCTACCCGTCGACGTGAATACCGCGGCTGGCTTATCAATTAAACTGCCGCTAAGCCATAAATTACTGGTCTGATCGATAAAATACTTCAACGGTGCAGCCATATTGCCGAAACGGGTCGGACTACCTAATATGAGCCCGCTACAGTTGCGTAATTCCTTTTCACTGCAGTAAAGAGGGCCGTGATCTGGTATGTCAGGCATGGTTGAGCCTTCCAACGAATCACTGATCGGTGGTACAGTTCTTACTAAGGCTCTTTGACCATTGACTGAATTCACTCCCTCGGCAATCACCTCAGCCATGTTAGCCGTCGCGCCATTTCGACTGTAATATAGAATTAAAACGTAGCTATCATTCATGATTGACCGTTAACCGGGTTAATTATCTTCAGGACATTTTCGGGTGGACGACCCAAAACCGCACTTTTTCCGCATACAACAATAGGACGCTCGATTAACTTTGGATACTCAACCATTAACGCCAATAGATCTTGGTCTGATAAATTATAAGGTTTGACCATTTCTTTATAAATACTTTCACCCTTACGAAGCAGATCACTCGCCTGAAACTTTAACTTAGCTAATAGGTCGCTGAGTTCAGAAATACCGAGTGGACTGTCAAGATACAGAATGATTTCAGGCTCAATGTCATGCTGCCTGAGCAATTCGAGCGTCTGTCGAGATTTCGAGCATCTTGGGTTATGATAAAGGCGATATTTTGGCAACGTGTTATTTCCTAGGCTATTGAGCACATTTAGCTATTTATATTAATCTAAAAGTATACAATAATTAAGCTATGATTCACTTACAAAATTAATTATTTCTCTACCAAAGTATGTTTTAGGCACTACGATCATGACAGTAAATAGCCCTTTTATGTCGCGACTCTTCTTGATTCTTTGCGCTATTTTGTTAGCCGCTTGTCAGCAAGAAAAGAGTTTAGAGAATTTTTCTATGTCAGCCTACAAGGGACAGTGGTTAGTTATCAATTACTGGGCTGAATGGTGTGCGCCGTGTATTAAAGAAATTCCTGAACTTAATGAGCTCGATGACAGCTACAGTGAAAAATTAACCGTACTTGCCGTTAATTTTGACGGCGTCAAAGGCGAGCAGCTTCAACGCTTAGGCAATAAAATGGGAATTAAATTCAAACAATTAGCAGACGACCCAGCCGATGAGCTGCGACTAGCGCGACCGATGTCACTACCGACAACTTACTTATTTAACCCTGAGGGCAAACTNGCCTTTAAGTTANTAGGGCCTCAAACGGTTGANTCACTGATAAAAAAAATGCAGCTTAGTTCTGAATAATTTCATTGCTAGGCATTGTCATTACGGCCGTGTTTCATCCCCCATTCTTAAAAAAAAGGTTTTTTATCAGCCAGTTAAGAATTAATGAAGCAAATCGCTAGTGTTTTTTTACCAAGCTATAATTTTTTCAACTATACTCGAGGATGAGTAAAAAATTCACTAATATAGCATTCAAGCAAATAGCCCATAAATTATGGTAAAAAAGATACCATCAAAAGCGGATCTAAGGGAAGAGCTGGATGCCCAGCTGGATAAATTCTTAGATAAAGGCAAAAATATCGCTCAAATTCCTCGCGGCGTCAGCAGCCGTGACGGTGCAACTGAACCGCTTAAAGCCGATAGTTGGCAAATGGACTCGAAGAAAACTGAATGGACGTTCTTACCAGAGATCGTCGATACGCTAGAAAAACGACGACAAGAAAAACCACATACTCCGGTCAAAAAAAGCAGGCCTAAACGTAAATTAATCTACGATGACTTCGGTGAACCGCTTCGCTGGGTCTGGATAGATGACTAAAGTTTTTAACTCACGATTTCATAACAGGGTCGGTAGTGCTGGCTACTTATTTTCATTCTTCCTGTGGTAACAAAATCTCTAAGTAAGTCATCAAGTGCTTGCATTAAGGTAGCATCACCTCTTATTTGGTAAGGGCCATAGCGTTCGATTGCTGCAAGGCCCTCGGCTTTGACGTTGCCTGCAACTAGAGCTGAAAACATAGCACGCAAATTGACAGCTAAATTAAAGGGCGATTGATCACCATGTAAGTTTAATCCAGCCATATTTTCATGGCTGGGCGTAAAAGGTTGCTGCAAAGCTAGCGGAACTGTTAATGACCAATTAAAAAAGTAAGCATCTTTAGATTGTTTTCGTTGCGCTTTGACCTGAGACATCACTGAGCTCATAGACTGAGCAACCGTCACTGGATTATCAATAATAATCTTATACAACGATCGGGCACTTTCACCCAAAGACAGGGCAATAAACTGATCGATCTTTTCAAAGTAGTGTGCAGATGATTGTGGTGCAGTAAAGACTAACGAAATCGTTTGATCTGCATTGCTAGGGTGTAAAAGTAAGGCAAGCAGATAAAAAATCTCTTCGGCCGTGCCAACACCACCTGGAAAGACAATAATACCGTGGGCGCACCGGACAAAGGCCTCCAAGCGTTTTTCTATATCGGGTAAAACGACAAGCTCATTAACTAAAGCGTTAGGTGATTCAGCTGCAATAATACCTGGCTCAGATAAACCCACATATCGGCCTGCGGTATTGCGCTGCTTACCATGAGCAATCGCAGCGCCTTTCATTGGCCCCTTCATTGCGCCAGGCCCACAACCCGTGCAAATATCTAAGCCACGCAAACCTAATTGATACCCTACAATTTTTGTATAATCATATTCTTCACGTGAAATAGAATGCCCCCCCCAGCAAACGATCAGTGAAGGCTCTCGTTGTGGGATTAAAACCCCTGCATTACGAAGAATGTTAAATACCGTATCGGTGTTTTTTTCGGTGGAATCACTGTCCATAGCAGTAGACTTATAAAGCACAGCATGGATAAAAATAATATCCCGCAACACCGAAAACAAATGCTCTTTTATCCCCCTTATCATTTCGCCGTCAACAAAAGCCTGGCTAGGCGCATTGATCAACTCAAGCTTAACACCTCGCTCTTGTTGAATGACGTTAATTTCAAAGTCACGATACTGAGAGACTAAATCATTAACATCGTCAATATCAGTACCACTATTCAAAACGGCTAATGCACATTGCCTAAAAACATCATAGAGATCGCTTTGGCTGGCATCATAGAGGTAAGAGATTTCTTTTTGCGAGAGGGTCTGCAAGCTACTGCTCGGGCTAACGGAAATTGACAAACAAGCATTTTCTTCAGTAGGACTCATTGTCATGACCTCAGCACAAAGAGGAAAAAAAGAACCTTAGTTAAGGCATCATATCAGATTGGTCAGATCCTTCGACAACAGGAACCGCTAAATCCTCTTGGCTAATCTCCATGCTTAATAAAATATTGGCTGCAACAAAGACAGAAGAATAGGTTCCCACTACGACACCAATGATAAGGCCGGTAGCAAAACCATGAATAATCTCTCCGCCAAAGATAAACAAAGAGAAAAGCACCAATAAAGTAGTAGCAGAAGTCATTATTGTTCTACCTAAAGTTTGATTCAATGAGCGATTAATAATATCAACAGAGGTAGACTTTCTAACAATTCTAAAGTTTTCGCGGATGCGATCAGAAACAACAATCGTATCATTCAAGGAATAACCAATAACGGCCAATAATGCAGCCAGCACGGTCAAGTCAAAGTCCCACTGAAATATAGAGAACATTCCTAAAGTAATCACAACATCATGAATGAGGGCCGCAACGGCAGCAATCGAAAACTTGTATTGAAAGCGAAATGTCACATAAATCATTACGCAGATTAATGCTGTTAATAAGCCTAAACCACCCTGCTCTCGTAGCTCTTCACCGACCTGAGGGCCAACAAACTCAATACGATGAAGATCAATATCGCCGTCATAGTCCTGCCGTAAAGTCGCCAGTATTTCATCACCCAGTTGACTACTTTTACTTTGTGGAAGCCTGACTAAAACGTCTTCTTCAGAGCCAAAATTAATTACCAAGGCATTATTATAATTAGCCTGTTCTAATTGCTTACGAATTGAACTCAAGTCGGCTTGCTGGCTATAGGACACCTCAACCAGCGTTCCACCAGTAAAGTCTAAACCTAGCTTGAGTCCATTAATTGACAATGAGGCGATAGACGCAACAACAAGTAAAAAAGAAACGGCCTGCGCCCAACGACGATAAGCCATGAAGTTGATTGTTTTAATTAAAGCCATGAATAAACCCTTATTACAGAAGGCTGGATAATAGACGCCTCAATTACACTTACAGCGCAAGTTTTTTAATTGAGCGACCGCCATAAATTAAGTTGATCATTGATCGAGTGCCCATAATTGCTGTAAACATAGAGGTTAGGATTCCTATCGACAGCGTTATTGCAAAACCTTTAATCGGACCGGTACCCACAGCATAGAGAATGACTGCCGCTAATAATGTTGTTAAATTAGCGTCGAGAATAGTCAGAAAAGCACGCTCAAAGCCTGTGTTAATTGCCATAGCAGGTGATAAACCATTAGCCAGCTCTTCTCGAATACGTGAAAAAATCAATACGTTCGCATCGACAGCCATACCAACTGTTAATACGATACCAGCAATGCCGGGTAGAGTCAGCGTTGCAGAAAGCATTGACATAACCGCTACGATTAGCAGCAAGTTCATTGTTAAAGCAATATTCGCTGCAAGACCAAAGACGCGATAAAAGACCACCATGAAAAATAAAACTAAACTGAATCCAATCACAACAGACTTAACGCCCAATGCAATATTTTCAGCCCCTAAAGATGGCCCAATGGTTCGCTCTTCAACAAACTCCATTGGAGCTGCTAGCGCGCCAGCTCTTAGTAGCAAGGCTAATTCTGCTGCTTCAGCTTGGCTATCGATTCCGGTGATTCGAAAATTGGCGCCAAGCGGCGATTGTATCGTCGCCAGACTGATCACCCGTCGCTGATCATAACGCTCATACACGGCCTCTAGTTCATTGTCAGCAGATAATTGAGAACCAATTTTTCGGGTTTTTCGTTCAATAAAGAGCACTGCCATTTTTCTTTGAACGGCATGACGAGTGATGCGATGCATCAACTTACCGCCTTCGGCATCAAGATTAATATTCACTTGGGGACGTGAGTTCTCATCAAATCCAAATTGAGCACCGGCAACACTCTCACCCGTGACAATAATATCTCTCTCTATCTCTACAGTGGAATCTTCAAATGCAATGATTTCACGGTTGAAACTACTAGTATCGCCATTAACAGCTAAGCGAAACTCTAAGTTAGCTGTTTTACCAAGTATTCGTTTAGCTGTAGCCGTATCTTGCACACCGGGCAATTCGACAACGACACGATTACGACCCTGACGCTGCACTAAAGGTTCAGAAACGCCCAGTTCGTTAACCCTGTTGCGAAGGGTGATAAGGTTTTGGCCCACAGCCTCATCTTCTAAATTAGCAATGGCTTGCTCACCTAGCTCAAGATTGAGATAAAAAACACCCTCTCGCTGAAATTTGTTACGCGTCATTTCTGGCATAGACTTAAAAGCTAATGACGATGCCTTGTCACGCAAAGCTTCTGTCTTAAATTTACCTGTAACGACATTGTCATTAATTTGAACAATGCCTCGGACCTTTTCCTTTCGAAGTAGCGCCTTATAACTCGTGACGCTTGATCTCAAACGGGTATCGATTGCCGCTAGCGTATCGACCTCCATTAAAAAATGTACCCCACCACTCAAATCAAGACCTAATTTAAGCGGGCCGGCGCCCATTGATTTGAGCCAATCTGGCGTAGTAGGTGCTAGATTTAAGGCAACGATGTAATTATCCCGCCCTAATGCATTTTGTAATATTTTTTTGGCGGGCAGTTGATCCGCTCTCGATAATAATCTAATTTCTAATTTATTATCGACTATCGCTATCTGCTTGACAGCAATATCAGCCTGCTGCAATGAATCACTGGCAATATCATAGGCCTCTTGATCGATAACCAAGCTACTGCTCTCGCCTGAAATCTGTACCGCCGGATCAGGCGCATAAAGATTAGGCAAAGAAAAGATAATCCCCATAATAAGAGCCAACAAAACGATGGCATATTTCCATAATGAATATTGGTTCATAGTGACAATGTCGACTCTCTTCAGTAGTTAAATATTGCTATAAATAAGCCAAATTAGTTGAACTAATATGGCGACAATAAAGTTATTATTCCATCATAAACAGTGTAAGTCATTATTAATGAACGACAACTGTAATACTTGCCTATTCAGTGACATTCACCCTCTAAGCAACATTCACCCTCGCATTTTGAAATAAACGCATCCAAGGTGAATCCTCTTCCCAGCTTTCAGGCGCCCATGAATGCTGCGCTTTACGAAACACTCGTTCCGGATGAGGCATCATAATAGTCACTCTACCGTCATCTGAACAAACACCAGCTAAGCCATGAGGCGAGCCATTTGGATTTAATGGATAACGCTGAGTGACTTGCCCTTGATGATCGACGTATTGAAGCGCTATAGTTGAATTAGCTTTTAAAGCAGTAAGAGCTTCGTCGGTTAATTCCGCCCTACCTTCGCCATGAGAAACAACGACGGGGACTGAGGAGCCTGCCATGTCCTGTAAGAAGAGTGATGGACTGGATGGCATAGCAACCATTACAAGGCGCGCTTCAAATTGCTCAGAGTCATTCTTGACAAACCGAGGCCAATGATCAGCTCCAGGAATAATAGATTTCAAGTTTGAGAGCATCTGACAGCCATTGCATACGCCCAAAGAAAAACTATCCAGCCGCTGAAAAAAATTAGCAAATTGGTCATTGGCGCGGGTATTAAATAGTATTGTTTTGGCCCAACCCTCACCAGCCCCTAAGACATCACCATAGGAAAAACCACCGCAAGCTGCGAGACCTTTATAGTCAGATAAATCAGCTGCCCCTGAAAGAATATCACTCATGTGAATATCATGCGCTTCAAAACCTGCTCGATCGAAAGCCGCGGCCATCTCATATTGACCATTGACACCCTGCTCTCTTAATATCGCTACCTTGGGCCTTACATCGGTCATAATGTATGGCGCGGCGATATTATCATTAGGCGAGTAACTCAGCTCTGCAAATAAACCTGAATCCCTCCCATTGGCGATAGAATCGTACTCGGCTTGAGCACAAGCAGGATTATCACGGATCGACTGAATAGCAAAGCTGGTTTCATGCCAAATAGCATGCAACGCATTGAGAGAAGCACGATAAACCTCTGCGTCTTTATGATTACTGAGAGTAAAATCAATATCGCGATTAACATCACCAATAACGCTAACATGATTTACGCCATTACTGGCATAGAGGTCAATAACATACTGG
>PBSZ01000021.1 GCA_002726445.1 Cellvibrionales bacterium
TCACGAGCGGCGTGGCTTGTAAGCCTTGGGTGTTACCGGTGTCAAAAAACCACGCTAGCTTCAGTTGACCAACATTCTTTTGGTTAATATGGTTAAGCGGGCTATGACGCTGTTCAAAGTAACCTCTACCGTAAGAAAGCCAGTTATCAGCCTCACGATTGTCATCAGCGGCGTGAATGCTTCGCTGATCAACTGAAGTTGCTTCACTCTCTGAGCTATTGGCAAATCCATAAGGTATAAGGGTAAGGCTGATAAGCGCGAACAACAAATGATGGGGTATTCTTTTAAAAGGAGTTGAAATAGACATACCGCTAGCCTAGCACAGCTACTGGAGGGATTTTATTAATAGAGATTCACGCATTTCTTGATGTAGCGTTGGCAAAGAATGGATAAAAAGGACTGCGAACGTGAATGCTTATTAGCGGAAAATGGCGCGCCTGGCAGGACTCGAACCTGCAACCCTCGAGTTCGAAGCCCGATACTCTATCCAGTTGAGCTACAAGCGCACAAGTGATAATTTTAAGTGATTCAATAGTATGGCGCAACTCAATGACTGAGTTGCAATTGGTGATATTGCGGTTTATGGATTGATTTGTATTAATAATGAGGGAAGGTTCATGTAAAAGCTTTATACTGGCTGTTTACGGGCTGATAGCAAGGCCATTTTATATATTTTGGTTTCATTGATAAGAAAGGCGCTATTTTGTCAGACTCTTTTTTTTCAGGCTTTGAGCTTGATCCACGGTTAAAGCAGGCCATAGAAAAGGCCGGCTTTGATGAGCCGACACCGGTTCAACAGCAGGCTATTCCCGTTGCCTTAACCGGGCGTGACTTGCTGGTTAGTGCTGAGACCGGTAGTGGTAAAACCGCGGCTTTTTTACTGCCCTTAATGCATAAGCTATTGCAAAAAACGGTTGAGCAGGAGCGCGCAGAAGCCTCTTCAACCCGCGCGTTGGTGTTAGTGCCAACTCGAGAATTGGCAATTCAAATTGTGAAGCAGTGCGACCTATTAGCCAGTTGCTCGCATTTGAAGACAGGTCTCATAATCGGCGGTAATAGCTTTAAGTATCAACAGGCGATATTTCGCAAAAATCCCGAAATCATTATTGCTACCCCTGGTCGTATGGCTGAGCATATTAGTCATGCGAGCTGTGATCTAACTGATATCGAAGTCTTAGTTTTAGATGAGGCAGATAGAATGCTTGATTTAGGCTTAGCTGAAGATGTGATTAGAATTGCCAATAATTGTAATGGCTCTCGGCAAACCTTTTTATTTTCTGCCACATTAACGCACAAAGCCTTTGCGGCCATTGAGCAAGACATACTCGATAATCCTGAAATTATTAAATTAAATGCAGGTCGCCAGCAGAATGATAATATTAAACAGCAGGTGATATTGGCCGATGGTGACGAGCATAAAGACAATCTACTTTCGGCCTTATTTGAGCGGCAGGCATTCACTAAGGCCTTGGTTTTTTGCAATACAAGGGCACAGGTTAATCGCTTGTGTGGTTTGATTCGCTATCGTTCGTCAGCAGAGAAACCGCAGCGAGCAGGTCTGTTACACGGTGATATGAGTCAGGAAGAGCGCCGCGATACCGTGAGTAAATTACGAGGGGGCAGTCTTAATATTATCTTTGCCACCGATCTTGCTGCTCGAGGCTTGGACATTAAAGGCGTAGACCTAATCATCAATTATGACATGCCACGATCAGGCACGGATTATACCCATCGTATAGGTCGAACCGGTCGTGCAGGTGAAGAAGGCTTGGCTGTTGCTCTGGTGAGCAGCAATGACTGGAGCTTAATGTCGAGCATTGAGCGATTCTTAAAAGTTCGTTTAGAGCGAAGGAAGCTTGCAGGTCTAGAGGCGCGCTATAAAGGCCCTAAAAAGCTTAAATCATCAGGCAAAGCTGCTGGGTCAAAAAAGAAAAAAAATAAAAAAAACGCAGCTAAAATGGGGGTTAACTCGAAAAAAGCCAAGCCTAAAAAAAGCGGTCAAAGTGAATCGAGGGAATCAAGCGAAGGCGATCGGTCTAAGCAGGGTTTTAGCCCGCTAAAGAAAAAAACAAAAAATTAGTTTAACCAATCACTAATATTTTGCTTAATAATGCCGGTTAAGGCATCGATATGATTACTGTCGCTATTTAATGCGGGTATGTAGCTATAGCGTTGGCCGCCGGCTTCGATAAAATATTCTTTATTTTCTACTGCAATTTCTTCCAATGTTTCTAGACAGTCTGCAGAGAATCCAGGACAAAATACATCGATAGATTGGGTGCCGTTTTCACCCAGTTCTTTTAAGGTGGCATCAGTATAAGGTTTTAACCACTCGGCTTTACCGAATCGTGATTGAAAAGTCGTTATACACTGTGTTTCATCAAGGCCCAGTTTTTCACAAATCAATCGAGAGGTCTTTTGGCATTGACAATAATAAGGGTCGCCTAATTCTAAATAGCGTTTGGGTACGCCATGATAAGACAGCATCAGCTTTTCTGCAGGCTCATGATGCTGCCAATGTTGTTTTATCTTATCGACACAGGCTTGAATATAATGATCGTCATCGTGGTAGCTGCTGACGAAGCGAAAGTTGGGTATCCAGCGCGTAGTGGAAAAGAGTTTGCCGATCATGTCAAAAGTAGAGCCGGTCGTGGCGCCTGAATACTGTGGGTAGAGCGGCAGCACTAAGATTTTCCATGCGCCTTGTTGTTGAAGTTTTTCTAACTCACTCTCTACTGATGGTTGCCCGTAACGCATTGCGAAGCTAACGATAACGTCCTTGCGGTCGCCAAATTCATGTTGTAATTTTTCTTGAATGGCATTGGCTTGATCGACGGTATGAAACAACAAGGGCGAGCCTCTGTCGGTCCAAACGGATTGATATAATTTAGCTGAGCGTTTAGGGCGGATATTTAGGATGATGCCGTTGAGGATAAACCACCAAATTAGTCTCGGTATTTCTACTACACGCGGATCAGACAAGAATTGCTTTAAATAGATTCTAAGTGCTTTACCGGTGGCCGCTTCTGGGGTGCCAAGATTTGTGATTAAAACGCCAACTTTGGGTTTTGTTTTGTGTTCAAAATCTTTCTGGCCTTTGAATCCCATATTCATCAATTCCTAGATCACTCATGGTTTATGCTAAAACCATGAGTGAGTGACTTTTAAGCTGACTTGTCCAGGCCCAGTTTAGGGTTGATGCCCGTTTTCGTTCGGTAGAATTTTTTAATTTTTTCCATGTCCTCTTCAATTCTCCCTGTCGGGATGAATTTATCAACGATGCCACAAGTCTTCGATGGGGCATCGATAAAGCCACGAAAGATAGGAACTTTTGCTTCTAATGCTATATGGTAGAAGCCGGTTTTCCATTTTTCAACCTTGCTTCGTGTGCCCTCAGGTGTAATGAGCAGTGACAATTTGTCCGCTGCTTTAAATCGCTTAACCATCTCTGTCACTGTATTATTGGTTGTTGATCTGGCAATAGAAATACCGCCTAACCAAACCATTAAGCTTTTGAATGGCTTGGGAAAGAGCTGTTCTTTACCCATCCATCGCACATCAATATTCTTAGTCAATGCGATGCAAAGCATAAAAATAAAGTCCCAGTTGCTGGTATGAGGCGCCGCAATGAAAATGTATTTTTTTTCTTTAGGTGGTTCACCAACTACTTTCCAGCCTTTCAAAAAGAGGAAGATTCTTGCAATAACGACTAAAAAATGGCGAATAACAGGCGTGGTAAATACGGTTGTCATAATATTCTATGGTGTCCTAAAAAGCAGCTGAAAATATTAACTATAAATAGGGCTATTGAATGATTACATAATTTTACACTAAACGTTGTACACGGTCTAACTATCATAAATGCTTGGTGATAGTGTTAATACGTGATTAATGACTTTGAAGACCAATGATTTTATCGAATTGAGTGAATATTGCTCGTATTCTGTTGTTGATAGTGACGTAACCACTGTTTGAATTCGTTGCTGGCCATGGGTTCAGCGAGGAAGTACCCCTGGCCAAAATCACAATTGGCATCCACTAAAAACTTAAGTTGGTCTTGTTGCTCTATGCCCTCTGCAATCACAGTAATACCCAGTTCATGAGCCATTTTGATCATTGATCGAGTGATGGCTACATCGCGCAAATTGCTAGGTAATTGTTGGGTGAATTCTCTGTCTACTTTCAGATGATTGATTGGGAATCGCTTTAGATGCGAGAGAGAAGAGTAGCCTGTACCAAAATCATCAATCGCAATATTAACGCCTAGAGATCGCAATGCATGAAGCTTCACGGCCAGGCTGTCAGCTTGTTCCATTAAGGTGCTTTCGGTGATTTCGATGGTCAATTTACCGTGCTGTATACCCGATTCATTCATGATTTTTTCAACGGCTTCAAGTAAGTGTGCTTGGTGGAATTGAAGTGCTGATAGATTGACAGCGATGTTGACAGCAGATAAGCCTTGTTGTTGCCATTGAACTTGTTGTTGGCAGGCCTGTTTCAAGACCCATTGACCTAACGGCAAGATGAGCCGACTTTCTTCAGCGACTGCGATGAACTCGCTCGCCGGTATGTCACCCTTTTTGGGGTGTTGCCACCGTAATAAGGTTTCTACACTAATCACCTGCTCTGTTCTAATATCGATGATGGGCTGGTAGTGTAAAGAAAATTGATCCTTTTTTAGGGCGTCAAGCAAATCATCTTGCATATCAATCTTTTGTTTTGCGGCGCTATCGATAGCAGCATTAAAAAATTGAAAGTTATTTCTACCCTTGCGTTTAGCTTCATAGAGTGCCATGTCGGCCTTACGCAAAAGCTCATCGTGATCTTCCGCATCATCAGGGAAGGAGGCAATACCTATACTGACACTGATTTTAATCTTATGACTATCGAATAACATCGGCTCATCGAAAAGAGAGAGTACTTTTTTACTTATAGTACTCGCATTGTATTGGCTTTCTAGATTAGTCAATATCATTGCGAATTCATCGCCGCCTAAGCGAATGACGGTATCGCTCTCTCGGCTCAATAATTCAAGTTCTGAGGCTATTTTTATTAATAGCTGGTCACCAATAGCATGACCGTATTGGTCGTTAACCGTCTTGAAATGATCAATATCGATGAGCATCAGGCCGATACCGTTAGCATTTCTTCGCGATTGTTTTATACCGTCAGCCATTCGTAGTTCGAATAGTGCTCGGTTACCGATACCTGTCAATGCATCGTGTTGAGCGAGATAAAGAAGTTCGGTGCTGCGTATTTTTTGCTTATCATGCCAGCGTCGAATAATACGTCTGACATAAAGCCAAAGAGCGATGAGACCAATTATTTGCAGTGACAACAGCGCAGTCGTTTTGATTAATCGAAGCTGAAGCGAGTTTATAATATCGGTTGCTTGTTGCTTCAGTGCAGCTTGTAATTCGTTAAATGCTTGTTGTTGTGTTAATTTTTGCTGCTGAAATTCAAAGTCTCTATAAATAGCAAAGGCTTTATCCGCTTGCTGTCTTTCAAGGTGGTTAAAGATTGTGACTTCGGTTTTTGCCGCATTGTTTAGACTTGCGATCAGTCCAGCGGGGTCAATCTTAGATAGACCATTTATTAAATGGCTGTCGAAAAGCTGACTTTTATCCGTCAGCATTTTAAGCTTCTCTATTAGCATCATTCGGTGAGATTGGTGACTATTTTTCCAGTGCTTATCACCAGAATTAATGGCCAATGTTAGCGCATTAGAAAGTCCTTGGTAGTGGTTAGTTAATTGCTGGCTCAGCTGTTCGATTTTGAGACTTTGGTCAATTTTAGACTGTGTTATTTTGCTGGTTGTATAGGTGCTCCAGATGCCTGCAACAATAACCAGCAGGCTGATGGATACCGCAACTTTGACAGACCATTCGATATTATTCTTATAAGCGGCAGTGGGCTTGATGGTATTTTCTCCAAATATTGGCTTTAGGCTTTTTGAGTATAGATCAGCCGTGAAAAGCATGGAGAAAATAATGTTAACCAGCTAACAGTTTTTTATATTCTTGCCGCTGGAAAAATGGGTGCAATTTATTTTTATATTATGTACTTATGACACTAATTATATGTTATTCATGCGCCAGTATTTCCAGAGGGGATGTCTTTGTAGGCCACACCCTTATCTGCTCTTGGTTCCTGCGGTAGGCCAAGCACTTGTTCAGCAATAATATTGCGCATGATCTCGTCGGTACCGCCGGCAAGACGAATGCCTGCAGCCATTAAGACAGCCGATTGAAAGTGGCCATCGAGTGGTGTGCTTTCATCGGCAGTCAGTTGTCCGCCTGCATCGAGCTGTTGAATGACAAAGTTAGCAATGTCTTGATTCATACTGGCGCCGACGAGCTTGCCGAGCGATCCTTCAGCGCCAGGAACACCACCTTTTGCAACGGCAGTAATCATTCTAAAGGTGGTTGCTTCGACGCCGGCATGTTGTGCATACCAAGTGGCGAGCTTGTCGCGAACAATGGGATCTTGTGTGGCAGCAACGCCATCAATATCACTCGCTTTGGCCCAGTTTAAAAAGTCTTCAAAGCCGTCTGGCGCCGCGGTTGCATTCGCCAAACGTTCATTCATTAGCACCATCAGAGCAGCGCCCCAGCCCTCGTTGACTTCACCGAGACGGTAGTTGTCAGGAATAACAGCGTCATTAAAGAAGACTTCGTTGAAGTGTGAGCCACCATCGATTTGCTTGATGGGTTTGACTTCCACGCCGGCCTGCTTCAGGTCGATCATAAACATTGTCAGGCCTCGGTATTTTGATACCTCGGGATCTGTCCGTGTTAAGATCACGCCATAGCGGCTGTACTGAGCGCCAGATGTCCAAATTTTTTGGCCATTAATTTTCCATTCATTACCGGTTTTTTCAGCTTTAGTGCTAAGCCCTGCGACATCAGAGCCCGCGCCAGGTTCGCTGAATAACTGGCACCAAATATCATCGGCACGAGCCATTCTTGGCAGTAGCGTTTGCTTTTGTTCTTCGCTGGCAAAGGTCATCAGCGCTGGGCCGCAGTTGCCGATGCCAATGACAAAATATTCATCGGGCTCGCCGTAGTGACTGACTTCTTGGTTCCAAATGACTTGGTACATCTGGCTAAGACCTTGGCCGCCATATTCCTTAGGCCAAGTAAGGCAAGAGAATCCCGCATCGTACCGTTTGTGGTACCAGTCAACGGCTTGTTGGTAGCGACCTTCTTGATTGCCAGCCATTAAGCCTTGACGTTTAGCTTGAGCATTAGCGGCGAGCCAAGATTTGGCTTTCGCTCTAAATAATGCTTGTTCTTCAGTGTCATTAAAATCCATAGTCTGCTCGATATCGTGAATGTCTGTTTAGCATTTTGCTTGTCTTATTCATCAAGTAAGCGGCTCACTAATTGCTCGCGCCACCACCGACTGCTCCCAATGATTGATGACAGGAGTTGTGCGCGTTTGTAATATAAGTGGCAGTCAAACTCCCAGGTGAAGCCCATGCCGCCATGCACTTCGATATTTTCTTTGCTACAAAAATAATAGGCATCAATAGCGCTGACGCGCGCGGTTGCTGCGGCCAGCGGTAATTTCTCATCATTGACGCTCAGCGCCCATGCGGCAAAATAGGCGTTCGATCGAGCCAGCTCAACAGCGACATACATGTCGGCGAAAATATGCTTAATCGCTTGAAAAGAAGCAACCGATCGGCCAAAAGCAAATCGTTGCTTGGTATAGTCGATGCCCATTTGCATACTTGCCTCGCAACCGCCGAGCTGTTCAAAGCTGGTAAACACCGCAGCGCGATCAAAGGCCTGTGTCAGTATTACTGAAGCAGCATCGTCGGCGCCTAAAGGTTCTGCTGCAGCCTGGTTAAATTCAATGCTGGCTAGCGGACGACTGCTGTCGATAGAGGGTGATAAAGCCCGCTGAACGCCGGCTTGATGCAAGTTAACTAAATAAAGCGAGTGATTTTTGTTTGCGTCCGTCGCGCTGACAATGGCATAGTCAGCTTCAACGCCGTCAAGCACGGCAATTTTCTTGCCGCTTAATTGGCCATTTTTGAATTGGGTTTGCCTTGCCTGTAACAGGTGCTGTCCGGCAACTTCGCTGCTCGCCATGCAAACGATCGTCTCGCCAGCCGCAATGCCCGGCAGTAAGCTCTGCTTTTGCTGTTCGTTACCGTGTTGTTGGATGACTGCTGCGGCGAGGTAGATGGTGGAAAAAAAAGGTATGGGTGTCAGTGATCGACCGAGTTCTTGAGCAATGACACAGAGCTCTAAAGACCCTAAGCCCAAGCCACCGTACTGTTCATCAATGGCGGTAGCTGTCCAACCTAAATCTACGATAGATTTCCATAAATGAGAATCATAGGCTGACCCTCCGTCCATCACCTGACGTGTGACAGTGAGCGGTGAATGCTCGGTTAAGAATTGCCGGGCTTGATCTTGAATCAGTTTTTGATCGTCGGAAAATTCAAAGTTCATAGGGGTTACCGATCTGCTAGGCTACTTTTAGTTGAATGAATTGCTGATTATATTACGTGAAATTAGGCTGAGTACGAGAGCGTTTACTGTCATAGATTTACAGCGGTTGAATCTTTATGTTTATCTTAGTGGTTTTATCGAGTGTCAGAGCACTTAAGTCAGTAAAAATTCTGCTGATTGTAAATCGAGGCATTGCTGAAAATGCCGTTGCGCCATGGTTAAAAACATTTGATCACTGCGCTCTGCTGCGCCGGTATAGACAGCACCGAGAATAACCGGCATAAAGGCATTCATGGCGAACTCTCGGTACTGTTGCCAGCATTCTGTTTCGCTAGTTTTGATTCCTGCAAGCTCAAGTGCTGAGCGATAACGAGCGACTAATGCTTTTTCATGTTGACGTCGCAATTCGCAGGTCAAGCTGCCGCCGAGAAAGTAGGCAACATCAGTAAGTCCGCAGCTAATAGCAATTGATTGCCAGTCAACAGTGATGGCAGAGGCGTTTTCACCGTGATCATTAAATAAAATATTTTCGGATCGAAAATCTGAGTGAACCAGCGTTTTTGGTCCTTTAAAACCTTGCATCCATTGACTGTAATGACCGACAAACAAGTCGCCAAATTCGATGGCTGAGGGCTCAAGTCCAGCACCAAAGCGATCGAGGAATTTAGGCCAAGCATCTTGCAGTAGGGCGCCACCAAAAGCGGCATTGTCACCGGCGTAGGGTTTTGATATATGTTCGCCCTCTAATTTATCGCTTTCCCAGAAAGCCGCGTGCAACTTAGCCACTTGGTCAATGGCCATTTCAGCTCGGTGTATCGTTTCACCTCGAAGCTGATCACCGGGCTCTGCCGGAGCCATGTCTTCCATTAATATAATAAATTCTTCGCCTTTGTTATCGCTTGCACTGTAATAAATTTTCGGCAACTGCATGGTCGTGTGCTGCGCTTGTTGTTGATAAAACAGTACTTCTCTTGCGTAGGCGCCTGAGCTGGCCGACATTTGTTTGGCGACAGGATCGGCGGCCGGCAGTTTGGCCACCAGCGAGCGGGGCAATGCATGATGATGGCCATTGTCTTGGTATTCAATGGTTAACCTTGCATTGTCGCCCATTTTTCCGGTGCCAATCATTTGGTAGTCGACAGTGCTAATCGTGGCGGATTCAAATGCGGGATTATGGATGGCCAGCGTTTTGCTAAGCCACTCAGCGGTAATGGCTTCAGGTAATGAGACAATGGCAGATAACATGGTCGGGTCCGGTAAGCTGAAAAGCAAAATGGGTTGGTGTTAAGCGGACAAAAAAAAGAGCATCTACTTCTGCAGATGCTCTTTTTTGACAGCTTGGTTAAAGTTTTAAGCCTTCTTCAAGGTACTGTACGTCTTTACTTGGCGCCGGGAAGTTAGGTATTTGATGGATGCCATTGGATTCGTCAGTATAAATTGTGGAGTTATCCAGTGCGTCATAGAACTGCTTGTACCACTTTCGGTTCAAATTAAAAGGCCCATCAGCTTTGAGTTGCATAATGCGAATCGCTGGACGTTTGTGTTTCCAAACATCAAAATCGGCAGAGAAAGCATGCAAGGCGCCTGCTTGGACTTCTTTGGCAGCAGCAATATCTTCAGCTGAGTGCGGAATGTTTTGCGCTTTAGCCAAGGCCGCATGCCATACGCGGGTTACACCGTCTTCTACCGGTGTATTGGCAATTAATTCGTAGGTGATAGCGCCACCGAAATCTTGCTTAGATAATAAAATGCCCGGGCCGGTATACCAAGTGATGCTGGATAAATAACAACCATAGGTATGATGGAAGCCACCTTGGCGCTGAATAACCACGTGGTTTCTGAATTCGTTTTCAAAGTATTCGCAGGGTGCGCCATGGGTGGGCCCAAGATGAGCACAGTCAGCCATATTGTCGAGTATTTCTTGTGGATGAATGTCGATCGTGCCCAAGTGATCAAGCTCCCAGCGAACCCAGGCAGGGTCATCCCATTCGGTTAAGAAAGGCGGATCATAGCTCGGTGCATTGCCCTCGGGATCATGCCACATCATGATACAACCCATGACTTCTCTGACTTCATAGGATTTGATGGCGGCTGATTTAGGGCAGGGGCCATCGTGATAAGGAATATCGTCAACTTGTCCGTCGGGTGCATAGCGCCAGCCATGATAGGGGCAGCGAATAGAATCGCCCTCTATTTGTTTGTCCGTGGCGACGATTTCAGCACTTTTACTGGCAGCAATGTGAGTGCCCATGTGGGCGCAGTAGGCGTCGAGCATGACTACTCGGCCACTTTCACCTCGATAAAGGGCGAAGTCATTACCAAAAAAACGAACGGCTTTGGGGCCTGCGTCCAGTTCATTGGCCTCGGCAACAATAAACCATCCGCGTGGGAATGTGTGTGGCCCTAGTTTGTAATCTGCGGCTAATGCCATAATTGAAACCTCATATTAACAGTATGCTCTCGCTGCCTTGGTGGAGCTTAATAAAAGCTTACGATTGACCGCAAAAGATATAACAGTCCATCAAGTATATTTCCTTAAGCGGCGTATTTTGTCATTGACCGGATCGNTCATTTTACCTGATTGNTTTAATTGAAACATTGCCAGTTTGGTAATTATTNNAAGCAAGTTTTCTTGTAAAAATAGACCCTTAGCGCTTTTTAAGCTTGATTCATTATACCAGTCCGATGCTAGCATACATTTTAGCATATCGAGTTCACTGACTGGGTGTGTAATCACTGTACGGTACTTGACTATGAGATACGTCGATATCACTGAATCAGTTTAGATTTGTTTATCCTAAAACAGTAGAAAATAGGAACACTCATTGTGGACATAGGCTTTGATTCCGAACGGATTTTAACCGCAGCTGCAGAATTTCAAAAATTAGACGATTTTGGTGATCCCGCTTTCAAGGCAGGCTTGGCAGCCTTATTAGCCACTTATGATCAGCATGTTGACAGTGAAGCGAGTCGTCAACGCGTTTATATGCGAGTATTAAAAGTGCTTGGTGCTCGATTGAGAGTTGAACAGGCAAAAAAAAACCACCCCGATATCGCCGAAGAGCAAATAATTCAGCCAATGATCTTGACCGGTTTACCTCGGACGGGCACTTCAGCCCTGTTTAATTTGTTATCAAGCGATCCCGCATCGAGAGCATTGCTGCAATGGGAAACCCATTACCCAGATCCTATTGAAGGGCTTGCTGCCGGTGAAATGGACCCCCGACATCGAAAGCTCGTTGAAAAAATTGAAGCGCAAAAGGCTCAAAATCCTGAATTTCAAACCATGCATTTTGCCAGTGCCGATACCCCTGAAGAATGCGTGTTGTTGCATTCGCTGGCCTTCAATGGCGTCCAGTTAGGCTTTGAGTGTATGTTAGAGCCTTACCAGAGCTGGCATCAATCGAGCGATCTTTTGCCTATGTATCAGTACTATCTAGAGCTGTTAAAAATGCTCCAATGGCGAAGACCCGGTGATCGTTGGTTATTGAAAGCACCTGCACATATGTGGGGCCTAGACAGCTTAATTGAGGTCATGCCTGATGCTTGCATTTTATGGGGCCATCGTGATCCTTTGCAGGTGATACCGTCCATTTCAAGTTTAACGGCAATGGCTGCCAAGATGTTTGCGGGCCATATACCCGCTATGGAGAAAGATAAACTCGGTCCGTTAGTGATGGAGTTTTATGCGCGGTCACTGGAGCGAGGCTTCGCGGCGCGGTCAAATATTGCCGCCAAGCATTTTTTTGATTATCGTTTTACAGACTTTGTCGATAGGCCTTTAGCGCTGATTGGTGATGCCTATGATTTTTTCAAGTTGCCGGTAGATCAGGGCTTAAAAAACCGTTTTACCGATTATATTGAGCAACACCCAAAAGGAAAGCATGGTGATCATCGCTACACATTTGAAAGCTTCGGCTTAACTCAAGCGATGATCTTAGAGCGTTTCGATTTTTATTATCAACATCCAGTGTACAGTCAATACCTTTAACAAGTGCCGTTAATTACTTCATGTTCGGCCCAAAGAAAATAACAAAGGATATTATTATGACGAATGAGCAAGCAATTTGGGATGCTTTTTGCGAACAGTTAAAAAAAGCAGGTAAAGTCATTATGCGGGATGATTTGCCGACGACTGCTTTTGATCGAGCAGAGGGTTTACGTTACATGGCGCGCTTAACCAAAGCGGGATTAGACACTTTTTGCGAGCTAACCGGCCCCAAATACCCGGTGCTTCGTCCTCAGGCTGACATGGTAAAAATGGGTTTAGATAACCCGGATAATTATTATGTTGGGGCATCAATTAACGCAAAATACGATTACCGTATTCGCGGTAACCGCGGCACCATTCATTTTTTAGGTTTTGCTGCACAGGCCCAGAATTTTGCCGTGCGTAATAAGATGCTTGGCGGTGCAGGGCATCTTAATCACGCCGATATGGAGATTGACCGTGATGGCAATTTTGAAATTATAGCTAGTCAACGCCCGCACGACGGGAATTGGCTGCAACTAGGCCCAGAAACCTCACAAATTTTGGTCCGACAGAGTTACCTTGATAAGCTCAAAGAGCGTCCTGCCACCTTGAGTATTGAATGCTTGCAGGCCGATCAAGCCCCACCCGCTTTAGATCCTCAGCGGATTGGCCAGCAGCTGCTGCAGGCGGCAAATTACGGCACCGGTTGTGGTCATTGGTTTGCTGACTGGGTCGCTGACATGCCTAATCATGCCGAAGAAAATACGCTGTACTTGCCTTCAGCTGAAAACCACCGCGCGGTCGGAGGTGACCCAGAAGTCCGAATTTATTTGGGTCGATGGCGCTTAGCAGAAGACGAGGGCTTGCTGGTGAGCTTAACACCGCCGAACTGCGAGTATTGGAATTTTCAAATAGCGAATGTTTGGGCGGAGTCGCTGGACTATCGTTTTCAGCAGGTGCATGTGAATAGCGGTAGCGCTGTTTATAAAGACGATGGCAGTGTTGAAATATTGGTCGCTGCCGATACCGCAGAGATTCGCAAGCATGCCAACTGGGTGTCTACCGCCCACCATGAGCATGGTATTATGGGTGTACGCTGGGTGAGAGCCGACAGTCATCCGCAACCGCAATGTCGGGTGGTAAAGCTAAGCGATCTACCGTTATAATATGTATTCTAGACGATGTTGGCGCTTTAACGCCTAAATGCTGGTCAATAGTGGATGGCGTGAACAAGTAATATCTTGAGACCTGATGGGCTCTGAAAGCTGATTTCGTCATCCACGCATTTACCTAATAAGGCTTTGGCCAAAGGCGAATCCATGCTGAGCTTGTTTTCTCTGAGGTTAAATTCATCGGGCCCAACAATACGATAACGCTGCAGTTCTTCCGCCTCATCTACGAGCGTGACCCAGGCGCCAAAAAAAATCTTATCTTGCTGCTTGGGTGCTTGGTCAACCACGGTTAGATCATCCAGTCGCTTGGTTAAAAAGCGCACGCGACTGTCAATTTCTCGTAAGCGTTTTTTGCCGTAGATATAATCCCCATTTTCTGAGCGATCGCCATTTTTTGCGGCTTCATGAACTGAATGGGTGACGGTGGGCCGTTCAACTTTCCACAGTTGATGCAATTCTTCCCGCAGTGCGATTTCGCCCTCAGGAGTGATATAGTTAGACCCTCTGGGAGTCGGTGGTCGGTAGCGACCCATACGATGCCATCCAATTTAATGAATCAAGATCATGCGCCGAGGATTTCACGGGCGGTTGATTTTAACGGTGCAAGGGTATGGTAAGCAGTCTAGCAATAGCAAGTCAAAAAAACACTGCAAGGGTGATCCCGATAATGCCAATGATGTTCGCCTGTTTAACCCTAATTTTTGCCTCAATCGCTTTTTTAAAAGCGGAAACCATGTCCCAAGCGCCGCTCACTATGGTTGGTGATTTTCGGCCAGGAGGCTTACTATTTGGCCATATTACAACAGAACAGGCCGTTTATTATCGAGGTGAGCAGGTTTTAGTCAATCCTCGCGGGCAATTTGTGATTGGTCTTGATCGCGACCATGAAGGCGATCTGATGCTTAATATTGTTCAACAGGATGGCAGCAAAGTGATGCATAAGTTTGTCATTCAACCGCGTGAGTACCGTATCCAATCAATCAAAGGCGTGGCGAAAAAGTATGTCAGCCCAGATCCCCAGCAGCTAGCCAGGACGCGATCAGAGTCGGCGCGTGTAAGAACGGCAAGGCAGCAGCTTAGTTTTGAAGACGCGTTTTTTGACGGGTTTATTTGGCCCGCTAAGGGCCCGATTACCGGTGTCTACGGTTCGCAGCGTATTTTTAATGGCGAGCCAAGGCGGCCACATTATGGTTTGGATATCGCCGGACCGATTGGCGCTGAAGTCATTGCGCCAGCCGCAGGTATTGTTCGCTTAGCCGAAGATTTATTCTTTTCTGGTATGACCATGGTGATTGATCATGGCCATGGGCTGAGTTCGTCTTTCTTGCATTTAAGTGAGATGATTGTCGCGGCTGGTGAATCTGTCGAGCAGGGACAGCTGATTGCCCGTATTGGCGATACGGGACGTGTGACCGGGCCCCATTTAGATTGGCGAATGAATTGGCAGTTGGGCGCGGTATCGGTGCGTGTTGATCCCCAACAACTGGTGAAAATTGGTGAGAATAGAGCTGAATAAAATCCTTAAGCGGTTATAATTATTAATCAAAAAGCGCGCTATAGAGACCGTCAATCATTGAATATACTTAACTATCGCGGTGATAAATTTAAGGCAAACGACAATTAAATAACAAGGCATGTGACTATGATCGATAAAAAACTTTTAAATATTCTTGTCTGTCCTGTCAGTAAGGGAGAGCTTAGCTATGATGAGGCCAAGCAAGAATTAATTTGTCAGGCCAGTGGCTTGGCCTATCCGATACGAGATGACATACCCGTGATGTTAGAGAGTGAGGCGCGTCAATTAAGTGAGGATGAACTTTCGGCCTAGAAATGAATTTTCGGTCTAGAGATGAACTTTCAGTATAGAGGTGAATAAATGGATACGGTATTTGGCAAGATCATTGCGGGTGAGATTCCAGCAGAAAAGCTCTACGAGGATGAGCATTGTATTGTCATTCCCGATATTAATCCAGCGGCGCCAGTCCATGTGTTAGTGATTCCTAAAAAATCGCTTGCGATGCTATCGGAGGCCGATGAAGATGATCAGCTGCTATTAGGTCATCTAATGTTGGTGGTGGCTAAAATGGCTAATCAACTAGGCGTTGCTGATGGTTACCGTGTGATCATTAATAACGGTGCAGGCGGCGGTCAGACGGTTTTTCACTTACATATCCATATTATTGCCGGTTTTGAGATGAAAGAGAGTGATATGTAGTGGTTTTTTCCTACAATCAGCTATGCTTAAACATGAACTTAATAAGCGTCAACCGTGATTTTATTTAAACGCATTTAGACTTAACCGATTCAGAGTTTCCCCATGCCCAGACCTAGCAGTACAGCTGCCATCCGAGAAGCCTTTTTACGCTATTTTGAGCAGCAACAACATCAGCGCGTTGCCAGCAGTTCCTTAGTGCCAGGCAATGATGCCACCTTGCTGTTTACCAATGCGGGCATGGTCCAATTCAAAGATGTTTTTCTTGGCGATGAACCGCGTGATTATGCCCGTGCAACCAGTTCGCAGCGTTGTGTTCGAGCCGGCGGTAAACATAACGATTTAGAGAATGTGGGCTATACCGCTCGGCACCATACGTTTTTTGAAATGCTCGGTAACTTTAGTTTTGGCGACTACTTCAAAGCCGAGGCCATTCCTTTTGCTTGGCAGTTTTTAACGGTTGATTTGGCGATCCCTAAAGATCGTCTATGGGTGACCGTCTATGCGAATGACGACGAAGCCTTTTCAATTTGGCATAACGAGATGGGCCTGGCCGAAGAGCGAATTATTCGTATCGGCGATAATAAAGGTGCGCCTTATGCCTCGGATAATTTTTGGTCGATGGGTGATACCGGACCTTGTGGCCCATGCACTGAAATTTTTTATGATCACGGCGAGCACATCGAAGGTGGTTTACCAGGGACTCCCGAAGAAGACGGTGATCGCTATATAGAAATTTGGAACATTGTATTTATGCAATACAACCGTTCTGCGGATGGACACATGGCGCCGTTACCCAAGCCAGCGGTTGATACCGGCATGGGCCTTGAGCGAATTGCTGCGGTGATGCAAGGTGTGCACAGTAACTATGAAATTGATTTGTTTCAAGCATTGTTGGCTTCAACGGCTGAATTGCTAGGTATCAAAGACCAAGGGCAAAGTTCACTACGTGTCATTGCCGATCATATCCGCTCTTGCGCATTTCTTATTTTAGATGGTGTGATGCCGTCGAATGAAGGCCGTGGTTACGTGTTGCGACGCATTATCCGTCGAGCGGTTAGACACGGCAATAAGCTGGGGGCGACTGATTTATTTTTCTGGCGTTTAGTCTCAGCGCTAGTCGATGCGATGGGCGAAGCTTATCCCGATTTAGTCAAAGCACAAAGCCAAATAGAAAAAGCGCTGAAAGCTGAAGAGCAGCAATTTGCGCTCACCCTCGAGCAGGGGATGAAAATTCTTGAACAGGATCTTAGCGAGTTAACCGGGAATGTTATACCGGGCGATACTGCCTTTAAGCTCTACGACACCTATGGTTTTCCGCTCGATCTAACGGCTGACATTGCTCGCGAGCGCGACATGACGATTGACGTCGACGGTTATGATGCCGCGATGTCGCAGCAGCGAGCGCAGGCTAAGGCGGCTAGCCAATTTAAGTCAGGCGGCGCAGATAAGCTCGATCTCGAATCTTGTAGTTTGACTAAGGCTACTGACTTCACCGGCTATGATCAGCTTAACGATCAGGCAACGATTATGGCTCTGTTTATCGATGGTGAATCTGTCGACAACATTGTTACCGGCCAACAGGCATTCATCGTCCTTGATCACACCCCGTTTTATGCTGAATCAGGCGGTCAAGCGGGCGATGTTGGCCAACTCCGTTCTGCCGAAGCCAGCTTTGATATAAGCGATACCTTTAAGCAAGGGAATATTTTTATCCATCGCGGCCAAGTGAGTGAGGGTTCTCTACGATTAGCCGATACGGTTGACGCACAGGTGACCCCGCAATCACGACAAGCAACGGCCTTAAATCACTCGGCGACCCACTTGTTGCATGCTGCATTACGACAGGTGCTCGGTGATCACGTGACTCAAAAAGGTAGTTTGGTTGATGCACAGCGGCTACGATTTGATTTTTCTCATCCTGAAGCAATGTCAGACCAGCAACTTGCGCAAGTGGCCAATTTAGTGAATCAACAGGTCCGTGATAATTCATCGGTAGAGAGTCAAGTGACGGATATGGCATCGGCGCAAAAATCGGGTGCCATGTCTTTGTTTGGCGAAAAGTACGGCAGTGACGTGCGCGTCTTGACCATGGGTTCAGACCGTTTTTCTGTCGAGCTCTGTGGTGGTACCCATGTTAACCGTACTGGTGATATAGGCTTATTTTTAATAACTGCTGAGTCAGGTATTGCTTCCGGTGTGAGACGCATCGAAGCCGTTACTGGCGAACATGCACTGTCATGGATTGCAGACGCTGATCATCGTGCAAAACACGCGGCCAGCTTATTAAAGACTCATCCTCAAGAAATGCCACAAAAAGTGCAGCAATTGATTGATCAGCAAAAAGCGCTGGAAAAAAAGCTGCAGCAATTACAGCAGAAATTAGCGAGCAGTGTGGGCAGTGATTTAGCCTCGCAAGCCGAAGAGTTTAATGGCGTTAAACTACTTGCCGAAGTGCTCGATGGCGCAGACCCGAAATCACTGCGCGATACGGTTGACCAACTGAAGCAAAAAATGGGCTCTGCCGTCGTCATACTCGCTGCACCTCATGGGGATAAGGTTGCCTTAGTGGCAGGCGTCACTGCAGACTTGGTCAAGACTGTGAAGGCTGGCGACATTATAAAAGCCCTAAGTGGCGCATTGAGCGGCAAGGGCGGTGGTCGTCCTGACTTTGCTCAAGGAGCGGGCTCGGCAATAGAGCATAATTCAGAGGCAGTTAATGCCGCGATTGAGGCGGTCAAACAACAAGTCATCGAACAGTTAAATTAGCTTTTCGTTAGATTGGCTTATTAGCGCTTGAATGACTTCGTTTGTGCTTTGTCTTTAGATTCAAAGCTGATTAGATTACCCAACCTTATTTCTCGCCATGACTGAAGTTACTCTATGAATGATTCTAAGGCACCTGCTCCCAACAGCAGCGTCGCCCTAAAGCCCTATGTATTGTATTTAGCCATGTTGAGCGTCGGGATGGGGCAGACCGTTATCTATGCTGTGATGCCTGCTCTGGGTCGTGAATTGGGTTTGGATACGATACAGCTTTGGTTGCCGTTTCTTGATCAAAGTTGGCAGCCTGGTAAGCTTGCTATTACCTCATTGTCGGCCATGACTGCCTTAGTTTTTGCTCTAGTCGCTCCTTATTGGGGGCGTAAAAGCGATATGCTTGGCCGCAAATCAGTGATCTTAATTGGCCTTTTCGGTTACACGCTCGGCACTTTGCTGTTTAATGTGGTGGCTTATGCTGGTTTTCAAGGCTTAATTACAGGCGGCATGCTTTGGTTGCTGTTGGTGCTCGCTAGAGTCGTGCATGCCGCCATTATGTCAGCGACTTTTCCCGCTTCCAATGCCTATATTATAGATGTGACACCGTTAGCCGATCGCGCTAAGGGCTTAGGTCGTATGTCTGCGGCGAATCAATTAGGTGTGTTAATGGGCCCTGTTATGGCAGCGGCAGTCGTTGCAGGTTTTTTAATGCCCTTAATAATTCAAGCATCGATTACGTTTATTTGTGCTTTGCTAGTGTATTATTTTTTGCCCGAAAGTCGTGAATTGAATCTCCAAAGTGCAGACGGTGTGTCTAAAAATAATAGGCTAAAAGATAAAAAAACATCCATTAAGCTGAGTTTCTTTGATCCGCGCTACCGGTTTATTCTCCCCGTTGGGCTGGTGCTTTATACCATGCAGGGCATGGTACAACAGACGCTCGGCTTTTACTGTGAAGACGTTTTGGGCATGTCGCGAATGAGTAGCGTACAGTTTTATGCCACCGCGATGATGTTTAGCTCGTTAGCAATGATCGCCGCTCAGTTATTTATTGTTCAGCGTTCGTCCTTGAGTTGTTCGACGTTAATTCGCTGTGGCCTACCACTGTGCGCTTTAGGTTATGCCGTCATTGCTTTTACAGCCACCCAGCTTGGCCTGCTGTTGGGTATGGCGATGTTTGGTTTTGGTGTTGGTTTGGTGATGCCGGGATTCTCAGCGGCTGCGAGCTACACGGTCGACAGTCGAGAGCAGGGGAACCTGTCGGGCTTAATTGGCTCCATTGCTGGGATGGGTTTTGTGATAGGCCCCCTTATGGGCGGCGCGATATATAATGTCTATCTGTCAGGTCCATGCCTTTTGGCGGCTATAATACTGAGCTTTTTGGCGGTTTATGTATTGATGGATAAACGGTTCAGTGACTTGGGTGCCGATGCTTAAAGTCTATTTTTTGATCAAAAATTGACTTTTTGGGCTAAAGATTTTACTATTTTTTACACATTTAATTTTAAATATGCTTATTTCGGTAAATAGTATAATAACGATGCTGACTGCCCTGGACGTTTTTTTTCAGTATTCACGCAGCCTTTTAAAGCAGGCGATGGTTCTATTGACCTGTTCTTTCCTGCAAGCTTGCGCGCCAACTGATTACTGGGTGTTGATCATATATGATCAAAATTCGGTGGTTGCTAGCAGTTTCAGTATTGATGGCTATGATTCAAAGGCGGCCTGCCAGCGAGCGGCAAAACTGGATTACCCTGAACAGCGGTTCTTGTGCGTCCTTGAAGATGATATTGGCTAGAATGCTAGCTTAGGCCTGATATTGCACTGCGTATGGGCTTTTTCCCATTACAAATCCCCTTCAATCGACGTTGTTTTGTCGTATAATTTTAAGCAATTGTTAGATTAACTTTACCTATAATGAACTTTATAGATTCTTTACCTTTGAATTGAGATACCCAATCTAATGGCGACATTCATTACCATTATGGATACCACCTTGCGAGACGGCGAGCAGACGCAAGGCGTATCTTTTTCGCCTGATGAAAAGTTAAATCTAGCCAAGGCACTGTTATCAAATTTGCGCGTTGATCGCATTGAGGTGGCTTCAGCGCGCGTTTCAGCGGGTGAGCAGAAAGGTGTAGCGCGAATTAATGCATGGGCGCAAGACCATGGCTTTGGTGATCAGGTCGAAGTGTTGGGCTTTGTCGATCGACATAAAAGTGTCGATTGGATTGTAGAGGCGGGTGGTAAGGTTATTAATTTATTGACCAAGGGCAGTGAAAAGCATTGCACCAATCAATTAGGCAAAACCCCTGCCCAGCATGTTGAAGATATTAAAACTACCGTGGCCTATGCTCAGCAGCAAGGCTTGTCTGTTAATGTCTATTTTGAAGATTGGTCCAATGGTTATGCAGATAGCCCCGAGTATGTCTACGGCTTAGCGGCGGCTCTAGAGGGGTGTGGCATTGACCATATCATGCTGCCTGACACCTTAGGTGTTATGTCGCCTGGCGAGGTTTATGACAGTCTGCGTGATATGACTCAACGGTTTCCTAGTCATAAATTTGATTTCCATCCCCATAATGACTACGGTCTTGCGACGGCGAATGTGATGGCCGCGGTCAAGGCAGGGGTGACGAGTGTTCATTGCACCGTGAATTGCTTAGGTGAGCGTGCGGGCAATGCTTCACTGGCCGAAGTGGCAGTGGTGCTAAAAGATAAGATGGGTTTATCGTTGAATATAGATGAGTCACATATTGTTGGCGTGAGTCAAATGGTGGAAAGTTTCTCTGGTAAGTTTGTTGCTAATAACACACCCATTTTGGGTTCCGATGTCTTCACGCAAACGGCGGGTATCCATGCCGATGGCGATGTGAAAGGTAATCTTTATGTTAGTCGACTTTACCCTGAGCGCTTTGCGCGAAAACGAACTTACGCGCTGGGTAAGATGAGTGGTAAGGCCTCGCTGCAAAAAAACCTAGAAGAAATTGGGGTCTCGCTATCCCTAGAGGATCAGCGCCGGGTGTTAGACCGAGTGGTTCAGTTAGGTGACTCAAAACAACGTATTACTACCGATGACCTGCCATTCATTATCGCTGACGTATTAGAAAGTAATGAGTATCAGCATGTCGTGTTGACCCATTGTGATCTTAAAAGTGAGTGGAAACAGCAAGCTTATGCCGATATTGAATTAGAAATTGATGGTAAGTCTTACGCCGCTAACGGAGCCGGTAATGGCGGTTTTGATGCTTTCACTTCGGCGGTCAATTCGATATTAACTGAGCTCGGCATGCAATTGCCAGAATTGCTTGACTATAAGGTGCATATTCCGCGGAGTGGTCAGACCAGCGCTTTGACTGAAGCCAGTATTACTTGGCAGTTAGACGGCAAGATGAAAACAACGACCACTCGAGGCATGCATGCTAACCAAGTGTTCGCCGCGATTGAAGCAACTTTACGGTTGCTTAATCGCTTACTGCATGACCGCCTTCAGTAATCCGTGCAGTAGTTACTATTGAGCCAGTAACTTCTCGGCGACTTTATCGCCAAATTCATGGGTTTTTAACATAGTCACATCCGCAGCTGACTTGGATAAATCAGCCGTTGAAAAACCATCGGCAAATACACCTTGCATGGCGTCCCAGACATTTTTGGCTTCTTCATGCATGCCGAAACTGTATTCCAGCATCATCGCAAATGAGCCAATTATGGAATAGGGGTTAGCAATACCTTGGCCTGCGATATCAGGTGCAGAGCCATGAGAAGGCTCGTAATAGGCCTTGTCGGGGCCTATACAGGCAGAGGGCATCAAGCCTAAGGAGCCAAGAATGCCGCCGCCTTGATCGCTTAAAATATCACCGAACATGTTTTCCATCACCATGACATCAAACTGGCCAGGATCAAGGCATAGGGCTGTTGCCGCTGCATCGACCAGCATATGCTTGACTTCAATGTCGGGAAATTCAGGTGCCACTTCATCAAGCACTTCATTCCACAGTACGCTCGACTTTAAGACATTGCTTTTATGTATATTGTGTAGGACTTTTTTGCGACTAGCGGCGAGTTTAAATGCTTCAATGAGAATGCGCTTAATTTGATCTTCATCATATTCTAGGGCCTCAGTGACATAACGCTTGCCCTCCGCATTAACGCCGACTTCCTTGTTACCAAAGTACAGTCCGCCGACCAGTTCACGCACCATGATTAAATCAATGCCTTCACCAATCACTTCCGCCTTAAGCGGTGAAAAATGCCCTAAGGCTTTGGGCAGAGAAACCGGTCGAAAATTAGCGTAAGTGTTTAATCGCCGTCGCATAGGTAATAATGCGCCGCGCTCAGGCTGCATATCAATCGGTATTTTTTTCGAGTCTTCATGGTTGAGACCTATAGGACCTTTAATCAGGGCGTCGACTTCATCACAAATGGCCTTGGTCTCATCCGGGAAAGCGTTGCCATGACTGAAATAGGCATTGGCGCCAAATGCGCCTGGAATTAATT
>PBSZ01000022.1 GCA_002726445.1 Cellvibrionales bacterium
TTCATATTTAAATATACAGATTCATCAACTATTTTAATATAAAGTAAACTAATTCAAAAAAAAATCAAGTTGCCTGACCAGCCATTATTAGTATAAAAAATATCTAGGAGACACGCCTTATATGGGCAGAGCCTATCAAAACCGTAAAGATTCAATGGCGAAAACCTCAGACGCTAAAGCCAAGGTTTACAGTAAATACGGCAGAGAGATCTACGTTGTGGCCAAGGCCGGTGGTATCGACCCCGACGGCAATCTAACGTTGCGCGGCTTAATCGACAAAGCCAAAAAAGATCAAGTGCCCAGCCATGTCATTGAAAAGGCCATCGACAAGGCCAAGGGCGGCGGCGGTGAAGATTTTGAAGTAGCTCGCTATGAAGGCTTCGGGCCGGGTGGCTGTATGGTCATTATCGATTGCTTAACCGACAACGCAACCCGCACCTTCAATGATGTGCGGGTCTGCTTTACTAAAAATGACTGCAAAATTGGCACCCAAGGCGCGGTTAGCCATATGTTCGATCATGCCGCTATTTTCGCCTTTAAAGGTAACGATGAAGAAGCGGCACTTGACGCATTAATGATGGCTGACGTGGATGTCAGTGACATTGAACATGAGGACGGCCTGATCACCGTATTTGCACCCCATACCGATTATGCCAAAGCGAAACAAGCACTCACCGAATGTATTGATGGTATCAACTTTGAGGTCGATGAAATTCAATTTCTAGCACAAAATCTAACACCAGTGATTGGCGAAGACAGCGAAGTGCTTGAAAAGTTTTTATCGATGCTTAACGATTTAGACGATGTACAAAACGTGTATCACAACGTTGCGCCTAGCGATGTTTAACTCAAATCCATCAGCGCTTAGCTTGAGCTAAGCGCTCAGATTACGTCCTACGCCCCCAAGGCGATTGTGATGCGCTGTCTTGCTGAGCCGATGTTCGCCGGCTTGAAGATTTAACATTGCCATTCACATCAGCCGTTTTTTTAGGCCGACAAGAACGCTTGGATTTTGGCTTCTCACCTGGCTTGCCGTTCAGCTTTCCTTGCGAATTTCCCTCCAAAAATCCAGTGGATTTTTTTTTCGAATTTGCAGCAGTGTGCTGCGCCGTTCGTCGATTACCACTCGCCGACTGATCGCTTCGACCGTCCTTATGACTGCGGGGTTTGCTAGATTTTTTTGGCTTCTTCTTTCTTGGTGGTCGACTGTCTAATTGCGTTTCTACTAAGTGCTGCTGCGGCTCAAAGCCAGGCAATATTTCTCGTGGCAATAACCGACCAATTAAACGTTCAATGTCAATTAATTCATCCAACTCATCAGCGCAGACTAAAGACACCGCTTCACCTTCCGCTCCGGCTCGACCCGTCCTACCAATCCTATGCACATAATCTGCCGCAACATTAGGCAAATCAAAATTAACCACATGCGGCAGTTGATGAATATCTAAGCCCCTTGCAGCAATATCTGTCGCAACCAGAACCTGCACTTCACCTTGCTTAAATTCAGCCAATGCGCGAGTCCGAGCGGCCTGACTTTTATTACCATGAATCGCGGTGGCCATGATGTGGTGGCGCTCTAACTCTCGCGTTAACCTGTTAGCACCATGCTTAGTGCGGGTAAACACCAACACCTGCCCCCAATCACGATCATGAATTAATTTTGCCAGCACCTTCGACTTGGCTTTTTTATCGACCGGACACAACCACTGCTTGACCTTCGCTGCGGTTGCATTCGCTGGTGCAACTGAAACCTCAACAGGTTTATTGACAATGGTTTTTGCTAATGCGCGTATTGACGGCGAAAATGTCGCTGAGAACAATAAGTTTTGTCGTTGCTTTGGTAGCAATTTCATGATTCGACGGATATCAGGTAAGAAACCCATGTCGAGCATGCGATCGGCTTCATCCAGCACTAACACCTCAAGCTGTTTAAAACGAATAGCGTTTTGACTGTGTAAATCTAACAATCGACCGGGAGTGGCAATAAGAATATCAACACCCTTCTTTAAATTAATCATTTGAGGATTAATTTTCACACCACCAAACACTACGGCAGAACTGATTGGTAAGTATTGCGAGTAAGTCGCCACGTTAGCCGCCACTTGCGCCGCCAATTCCCGGGTGGGTGTTAATATCAAAACTCGAGTTTGATTGCCCTTGGCTTTAGGCCCGTCGATCAGGTTTTCTAGTATAGGTAAGGTGAAACCGGCCGTCTTACCGGTGCCTGTTTGCGCGGCCGCCATTACATCATCACCCCGCAATACAGCAGGAATAGCCTGTTCTTGTATCGGTGAGGGCTGCTCATAGCCTTGCTGTTTAATAGCCTTGAGCAAGGGAGCGGAAAGCTGCAGATCAGAAAATGACATAGTGGCCTTAACAATAGGTAAACGGCTTAATTGATACAAGCAAATAATAGGTCGGCAAGCTTACACCAATATTCACTTATAGCTATAAGCCTAGGCATTAAGTCACTAAATAAGATAAGTCATTTTAATTAGCGTATAAGACTAGCTTAAAGCGTACCATCGCTAATCAGAAAAGTTATTTTTTGGGTGCCGAGCGACAGCGCTGAGAACAATACACAATGTCTGACCAAAGGCCCCGCTGCTGCCATTTCTTCCGATTTGAGAAGCTCAACTGACAAACAGGGCAAACCTTGGTTTGTTTAATGTGACTGACTCGATGGTTTTTTTTCACGGATAAGTAAACCTATTGAATCAATGAAACAACTAACGATTTTTAATTTTATATTGACTCGGACAATGAGCCCGCAAGACTGACGCTGGGCGCTTAGCTTGATGTTTAGTCACCCGCCCTGTCACTCTGGCCCGCCATGAATTGAAGCTACGACGCTTTAACTGCTGCCGCATCAATCGAATCACCGCCTGCTCACTGTAGCCAAATTGACGCTCAATGGCCTCAAAAGGCGTACGGTCTTCCCAGGCCATTTCAATAATCCGTGACTGCTCATCGGCAGTTAAGGTCGATATAGCAGGCAGAATATTTTTGGATGGCGCGTTGTTCAAGGCTATTTACCTATCATTGAAGGAATGGTGACNAGTNATATNTTTTACGTTTTTTNCCGTAAAAGGGATCAAAATCAATTTTTNATAAAAACATGCTAAAGTGGTCTGATATCCTCTTATAGCGTATAAAAATTCGTCANTATATCANTCACGGGNNNCACTGATTAGATGCANAAAACAGGACTTTATTGGCTGGGTAACGACTTACGCCGGCACGACAATTATTGCTTGGTACAAGCGTCAAAAAGTATTGAGCATCTATTGATCGTATTCTGTATCGAACCCAAGTGGTTGGGTATGGGCCGCTACCAACAAGCACGAATGACACAGCATCGACGAAAATTTCTAGCACAGAGCCTTCAGCAACTGAAACAACAATTATCCCATGAAGGGCAGCAATTACTCATCTTTGCTGGCGACCCCCTGACCGTACTGCCAAAATTGATTGCCCAATATGAAGTTTCACAGGTGTTCAGAAGTCGACATCCTGCCTTCGATGAACAACAGCAATGGCAGTTACTACAAGCTAGCGTCAATCAAGCATCGTCTTCTAACTCTCAAATACCGTCTATCGAAGCGATTGAGTGGCATGAGTTAGACAATCTAAGCTTAATCAACCACCATGACATGCAAGCGTTAACGGGGCTTGATCATCTAAACGGGGAAGACAATGATGCGCCAAACGATTTTATCCCCAGTTTTTCAAAATTTCGACGTATTATCGAAACTGCCATTAAAAAACAACGGTTAACGCTTGATAGTCCCGTTAATAGCTCTGCGCCACTCCCTAAACCCGTTGCCTTGTCGCCCAGCAATTATGCACAACTGGCTGAGATCTGGGTCGATGATATCGAGCAGGCACTAGGGATTACCAAGTTAGACTGCTTAAATAATTCCGGCAATCGTCCTAAACATACCAGCGCTAGGCAGCCGATCAACAACGAATCCTTTGACAGTAGTATTATCAGCAGCAACGATAACGAGGCGGGATTTTTTGGCGGTGAACGCGCCGCAAACGAACATCTTAATCATTATTTTTCTGATCAGCGCGCCCATCAATACAAAGCCGTGCGCAATGCCTTAGGCGGCTGGGAAAACTCAACGAAATTTTCTGCTTGGTTAGCGAATGGTAGCCTGTCAGCTCGTCAAGTCATTGCTGCCTTACATACATTTGAGCGACAGCACGAACGCAGTGATTCGAGTTATTGGATATTCTTCGAATTATTATGGCGCGAATATTTCTTTTGGTATGCCTTTTATCATCAGCAAGCTTTATTTCGTTTTTCAGGTATTGATCGACGACGGCCTTTAAGCAGCTTTTATCCCGAGCGCTTCAAATCGTGGGCTGATGGCACCACGCCCTACCCGCTAGTAAATGCCTGTATGAAGCAATTGAACCAAACCGGCTATATGTCGAATCGTGGCCGTCAAATTGTCGCTAGCTGTCTGGTCAATGAGCTCAATGTAGATTGGCGTTACGGCGCTGCATATTTTGAAGCCCAATTAATCGATTACGATGTGGCGATCAATTGGGGAAATTGGCAGTACTTAGCCGGTGTGGGTGCCGACCCGCGCAGTACCGATCAAGGCGGCCGCCATTTTGACCTCAAAAAACAACAGCAGCGATTCGATCCAAAGGGGACCTTCATTCGGCAGTGGCTTGGGCCAGAAGCCAGCATTGAACACAGCCATACGTCCATTGATCATATCGACCCGACGGGTTGGCCTATTCAATGATCGATATTGTCTGGCTTAAGCGCGATTTACGGCTAACCGATCACGCCCCTTTATTGCATGCCAGCCATACGTCGGATCCATTAGTCCTGCTTTACATAATAGAACCGATGTTAATAAATGATCCGCATTATGATAGCCGGCATTGGCGCTTTATCTGGCAATCACTGCAAGACATTCAAGACCAACTGGATGGGGTTAATGCCAAGCTGCACATTTTTTTTGGCGACGCAGTCACTGTTTTCAATACGCTGCATCATAAACACGGTATTCACGCTATCTATAGTCATGAAGAAATTGGCATTGAGGTCACCTACCAACGCGATCAAGCGATTTTAGAATGGACGCAAGCCCATCAGATTGATTGGCATGAATACCAATTCGGCGCCGTGATCCGCGGCGCCAAGCATCGACGCGATTGGGATAAGCGGTGGAAAACCGTCATGCGAGGACCTTTGGCGAACACCCCGCTTGAACGCGTGAACTGGTGCGCGCTGACTATCGACCCTGAATTACAGCCACCACAGTCATTGCTCAACGACTGGCAGCGAGTGGATACCGCTTTTCAATTGGGCGGCGCAAAACAAGCCTGGCAGACCTTGGATGATTTCCACCATCAACGCGGCATCGATTACTATTGGAATATCTCAAGCCCGCTCAATAGCCGAAAGTATTGCTCACGACTATCGCCTTACTTGGCATGGGGCAATATCAGCCTGCGAGAAATGTATCAAACCTTGCTTGAGAATTGGAATAAAACCGGTTGGCGTAGAAGCCTCATTGCGCTGGCATCGCGTCTGCACTGGCACTGCCATTTTATTCAAAAATTCGATAACGAACATCGCATGCAGTGGCAGCCGGTTAATCGCGCTTATCATGATTTTCCCTACCATAATGCCAACTCAGTTGAATGCCAAAAAAAATTGGCCGCTTGGCAGCAAGGCAAGACAGGTTATCCTTTAATAGACGCTTCGATGCGGTGCTTAATCGCAACTGGCTACATCAACTTTCGATCGCGCGCCATGCTAGTGAGTTTTTTGTGCCATCATTTGATGGTCGATTGGCGCCTTGGCGTCACCCATCTCGCTAAGCTATTTCTGGATTTTGAGCCGGGCATTCATTACGCGCAATTTCAAATGCAAGCCGGTGTCGTCGGCACACACACGATTCGAATCTATAACCCGACCAAGCAAGCAGAAGAAAAAGATCCCTCTGCAGAATTTATTTATCAATGGCTGCCTGAATTACACGCCTTGCCAACCCCGCTGGCTCATCGACCGTGGTTAATCACCGACATGGAACAGCAAATGTTCGATTTTACACTGGGTAGCGATTACCCAAAGCCCATTGTGGATATTGATAAAACAGGCAGAAATGCGCGTGAGTTACTGTGGGAATACCGGCACCGGCCCTTGGTCAAAAAAGAAAGTCGGCGGATTTTACGGCAACACGTGAAGCCATCGAAAAAAAAATCTAGCACATCTTTAAGTAAGGTTTAATTGCCCCCTATTAACGACACAGTACTAGACGGTAACGGACCTGTCCTTTACGCACTCGGCTAATCGCTTGATTAATGTCATCAAAACTGCATTTCTCGATGACTGGCTTTATGCCATGCAATGATGCAAATTTTAGCATGGTGCCAACTAAGGAAAGCGGTCCATCAGACGAGCCCGATAACGTTTTCTGCCCTGCCACCATTGCCGAGCCATTAACCGTTATGGCATCAACACTCTTAGTTAAAAAATGTAGCCTACCAGTCGGTTTAAGCGCTTGCATGTAAGAGTCCCACGCCATCTGAACATTCACGGTACTGAGGATGAAGTCAAACTGCCCGCTTAACAATAAAATATCTGCGCGTTTTTTCGAATGATAAACCGCATCGGCGCCCATCGTGATCGCGTCGGTCTTTTTATTCATATCAGAGGTAAACACATTCACCTCACAACCCCATGCATGGAGAAATTGCACAGCTAAATGCCCCAAGCCACCAAGACCAATAATCGCCACCTTGTCAGTGGGTTTAATGCCAAATTCCACAATCGGATAAAAGACACTAATACCGGCTGACATAAAGGGAGCCGCCGATTCAAGGTCGACGTAATCTGGGATAGCAATGACACTGGATTCTTGGCCGCGTACACGTTCGGAAAAACCGCCATGATGACCAATAATCGTCGATTGCAATTGAGAACAAAGGTGTTGATAGCCGGCAATGCAAGCCTGACATTGATGACAGCAACCGGCCTGCCATCCTAAACCAACCACCTGACCCAGTGTCAGACGCTTGACCGCGCGGCCCACTTTTACTATTCGGCCAATAATCTCATGGCCGGGCACTAGGGGGTAATGTGACCGACCCCAAATATTATCAATCATATTGAGATCTCGACGTGATACACCACAGAAATTTACATCAATCTCAACCTGATCATCGTTTAATTCATTGGGTTCATACTCAAAACGTATCAGCTCATTCTTCGGTCCATTGGCAGCGAAAGCTGTAATCATCTTAACGTTCCCTTATTAAGCAATGAGAATAACCGTACCACAAATGTCGAATAGCCAAGGATGATAAGCCTAGCGATTAATTATTTTTTACACACAATTTACATGCGGCGAGTCATTACAATAAAACAATACGCCTTCACCAAACGCGCCTTTTTATTACAAAATAAATCATTTCATATTTCCCCACTTCTGTTCTAACATAAAGTTGCTGTGATGCGACGATTGTTAACAGAAGTCGCGTTTACATTAACAACTGATTAGAGGGTTTATCATCTAATGCGCTTAGCTAGTATGAAAAACATTCAGCCAAGGTGTCGCCGTATTTTTCGTCTAAAAGTAGGATTGTTAATAGGCTTCTTAGCCCTATTGAGCGGCTGTGACTCAACTTCAACGCATTCACCCGCAGATATCATATTTACCGGCGGTTCGATTATCACCATGGATGATCAGCAGCCACTGGTCGAAGCCATTGCCATCAGTGATGGGAAAATTATTCGTGTTGGCAGCAGCGCTGAGGTGCTAAACCACCAAACAGAGACTACTGAACTGATTAATTTAGACCAACAGGCTTTGTTACCTGGCTTTTTTGACGCCCACAGTCATTTATCGGGTGTCGGTATGCAGTCCATTGTTGCCAATTTACTGCCCGCCCCCGACGGGCCGGTAAACACCATCGCTGAATTACAGCAAGCCATGCGCGACTACATCGCCCACGCACCGACGGTTAAAGCTTATGGCGTGGCCATGGGATTTAATTATGATGATTCACAATTGCAGGAGCAGCGCCATCCTAATCGCCATGAATTAGATGCCATTAGCACCGAGATTCCTATCGTCGTGATGCATCAATCCGGACACCTGGGGGTTTACAACAGCAAAGCCATGGACATGCTCGGGATTAACGCCGACTCGCCCGATCCCAACGGCGGCATCATTGAGCGCGAAGCCGATGGCAGGACACCCAGTGGTGTCATGCAAGAAAATGCGCATTTTAAAATGATCTATCAGCTAGTACCTAAATTTTCGCCCGAAGATTATGTGGCCATGATGAAAGCCGGCGAAGCCACCTATACCGCCAATGGATTTACCACCGTTCAAGAAGGCAAGGCCGATATCTCTGCCCTTAACGCACTCCCTACGCTGGCTGAAAAAGGGGTTTTTGCTATCGATGTGGTTGCTTATGCCGATATTGCCGCTCTGAAAGATCTCGCTTTATTAGATGGGCCACTGATGTCACGCGACTACCAAGACGGATTTAGAATTGCCGGTATTAAGCTCACCTTTGACGGCTCACCACAGGGGAAAACGGCCTGGTTTACCAAACCCTATGTGGTGCCACCACCAGGACAAACTGACGACTATGCCGGCTACCCAGCAATGACCGATAAACAGGCGCTTAACTGGTATCAACTGGCTTATCAAAAAAACTGGCAAATCATGACTCACACCAACGGTGATGCCGCCATTGACCAGCTAATTCGTACCATAAAAGCGGCTAATGCCGATGCAGAGCAACAAGGCATCGCGAATAAAGACCGGCGTACTGTGATGATTCATGGCCAATTTTTACGGGAAGATCAAGTAGCCGATATTGAGGCATTAGGGATTTTTCCTGCGCTATACCCTATGCACACGTTTTACTGGGGTGACTGGCACCGAAGCTCGGTAGCGGGTCCCGAGCGGGCCGAAAATATTTCACCCACGGGCTGGCTAGCCGCAAAATCTATCCCCTTCTCTATTCACTCAGATGCGCCGGTCACCTATCCTAATGCCATGCGTATTTTGGATAGCGCAGTAAATCGTACCACTCGCAGTGGCTTCATCCTTGGCGAGCAACAGCGTATCGATACCTATACCGCCTTAAAAGCCATGACCATTTGGCCAGCTTACCAACATTTCGAAGAGCAACAAAAAGGCTCATTGGCGGCTGGCAAACTAGCTGACTTGGTGATCTTAGATAAAGATCCACTGCAAGTGCCCTTGGCTGAATTAAAGAATATTCAAGTCATGCAAACCATTAAAGCGGGCGTCACGGTGTTTCAACGCGAGTCACAATGAATCAAAAAACTCTAGACCATTAATAACCACTGATAAGGAGAGAACGATGAAATTTCTTGACCCAATTAATAAGCACAGTTTACTGCTGCTTAGCGTCATGGCTGGCTTGATGTTTTCATTCCATGGCGTTCAAAAACTGTTTGGCATCCTCAGCCAATACCCAGCACCTGCCTTTGGCTCACAACTTTGGTTCGGTGGCTTGATAGAGCTTGGCTGCGGTCTATTGATTGCTGTGGGCTTATTTTCTCGTCCAGCAGCATTTCTTGCCAGCGGCACCATGGCCGTCGCCTACATTCAATTTCACTGGAAATTTCAATTCAGCGAGGCCTTCTTTCCAGCCATCAATCACGGTGAAGCCGCCCTGCTGTATTGCCTCATTTTCTTTTATTTGGCCTGTCGACCCGATGAAGAAATCCATCAAGACATTGCTTAAATTATCGCGCTTACTAATCAAATACTCAAAGAAGTTAATACCTAACAATCATCGAAAAGTCAGTCACGCATACTGACTTTTCGATCTTAAAAAAATTACATATCTTTGCTAAGAACTCTCTTCTCATAGAATATAATATCCTAAACCTAATTTCTTGTCTTATCATTGATAGATTTGATAGTGATTATCTTAACAATAAAACTATAAAATAATCGTTTCTTCCACTAACATGCTGAGCATCTTATTCACAGTCCCACTGGATATATCCATTATGGCAACGACAGCAAGTACCCTTCGCGTTGGCAAACGCTACCGCTACACCCGCCTCGATCAAGACTATGATGCCATTGTGATTGGCTCTGGTATCGGTGGTCTAACATCAGCCGCCTGCCTATCGAAAATGGGTAAGAAAGTTTGCGTATTAGAGCAGCACTACACTGCCGGTGGCTTTACCCACAGCTATGAGCGCAACGGCTATGAGTGGGACGTGGGCGTGCATTATATCGGTGATATGGGTCATACAAAAACGACGGCCCGTCGGCTTTTCGACTATATTACCAATAGCAAGCTAAAATGGTCCGCTATGGATAAGGAGTTTGACCGGATATTTATTGGCAGAGAAACCTTTAATTTAAACAGCGGTAAGGCTGCCTACCGACAAGGCTTGATCGACGCCTTCCCTGAAGAAGAAGCCGCTATTGATGAATACCTTAAACGTATGCACAGCGTTAAAGGGGCGATGCAAACTCATACCTTGCAAAAAATTCTACCGACCTGGGTAAATCGTATTATCAACCTATTAAGTAACGGTAAGCGGCCGGTCTGGTTTCAACAAACCACACGTGAAGTCCTTGAAGACATCACTGATAATCAAATGTTAATTGCCCTCATGACCAGCCAATGGGGCGACTGCGGCATGCCACCGGCGGAATCAAGCTTTGTCATTCATAGCTTAATTGCTCAGCACTATATGCACGGTGGTTTCTACCCTATTGGCGGCGCAGCAGAAATAGCACGGACGATTATCCCCATTATTCAAGCCAGTGGTGGCGAGGTTTTTACTTACGCTTCAGTTGAAAAAATCGTTACGCAAAAAAAAACTGCCACTGGTGTTTTAATGGCCGATGGCAATACAATTAAAGCACCCATTATCATTAGTAATGCGGGTGTATTTAACACTTTTACAAAATTGCTTGATAACACCCTGCCCCAAGTCAATGACTACCAGAAAAATCTCACCCAAGTAACGCCGTCAATGGGCAGTATTTGTTTATATATTGGCATTCAAGACAGCGCTGAAAATCTTAGCCTACCAAAAACGAATTTTTGGATTTATCCTGACGAGCACTACGAACAGGTATGCGATCAATTTAAAGAAGAGACCGCTTATAGCGAAAATATAAAGCTGCCGATGGTCTATATTTCATTTCCCTCCGCCAAAGACCCTGATTTTAGTCGTCGCTACCCAGGACGCGCAACCATAGAAATTGTAGCGCCATGCCGCCATGAATGGTTTTCGCAGTGGAAAAATCAACCTTGGGGCAATCGAGGCGAAGACTATGAGGCGCTTAAGCAGGCGTTATCACGCCGCTTACTGAAAGAACTCTATGATAAGCTACCACAGTTACATGGCAAGATAGACTATTACGAGTTATCGACGACGCTATCGACCGATTTTTTCTGCCGCTATCCACAAGGGGAAATCTACGGCATTGACCACGACCCACAACGCTTTGAACAATCATGGCTTAAACCTAAAACAACAATTAATGGCTTGTATCTGACTGGCCAAGATATTGTCACTTGCGGCGTTGTTGGCGCAATGATGGCCGGCTTAATTACCAGCGTGAAAATTGGTAAACTACAAGGTTTAAAGCTCGCTAAGGCCATTTTCTTTCCTAGTACTGCAGCTTAAATCAGCCGTGCTATTCAGCCTCTAAAGTTTAATTCTGTCGCGATTCCAATCTAGATAACCGAACCTTTTTTAAAAAACACAATCAGTTTTGATAAGGTATCGCTATAAGCCTTATTGCCATTTCGACCGCGATTGAAAAAGCCTTTATAACGGCCTAATCCAGTAAAGCCATCCTCGCTCACTCGCTAAATGGTAAGTATAAAAAAATTCATTATCATTGTATAAATATATTCATAAGCTTTCATCTAAAAGGCGAGCAAACCATGGTCAATAGTAATTTGAGAATCAATATGACGGGCACTGAGTCCGATCCAAATGCGCGTGCTAAGCGCTACCAAACGGCGATTGACATGGCGGCTTACGCCGATCAGCAAGGGTTTACCAGCGTCAATGTTGAAGAACATCATCTGGCAGACAATGGCTGGCTGCCTAGTCCTATTACTATGGCATCGGCAATTGCCGCTAGAACCGATCATGTAGGTATTGGCGTGATGGCTTTACTGGTATCACTCTATGATCCGATCCGTTTAGCTGAGGATCTTGCGGTACTGGATCTATTGAGCGAAGGCCGACTGAATTTTGTTGCGGGCATGGGTTACCGCGACATTGAATTCCATGCCATGGACAAACCCTATCAAGAACGTGGCGCATGGATGGACCATGTGCTCGAAACCTTGTTAGCCGCTTGGCGTGACGAGCCCTTTGAATACCGTGGCAAAATGATTAATGTCACCCCAAAACCCTTTACTCAGCCCCACCCGACTTTTTTAGTTGGCGGCATGAGTAAGCCTGCCGCTCGAAGAGCCGCTCGACTGGGCCTGCCCTTTTGCCCCCCCATTTCAACACCCGTGCTAGAAGCCTACTATTATGAGCAGTTAGATAAATACCAACAGCAAGGTTTCGTCTACTCGCCTGAAGCCGATTTCAGCTTACTGTTTATTGATGAAAATCCTGACCAAGCCTGGGATGAGCTAGGGCATTATTTTTTAAATGAAGTGGTTGAATACAGCAGTTGGAAAAAGGAAGGCCTGAGTCGACCACTGGAATTTAACAGTGACTCAGTGGATGCATTGCGTGCCGAAGGCCGCTACGAAATTATCACGCCGCAAACCTGCCTTGAACGGCACCAACAACGACCCGACTACACGGCGACGCTTCATCCGCTAATTGGCGGCATGCCGCTCGATCGCGGCTGGCAATGTCTTCGCCTTTATGCTGAAAAAGTATTAGCGCCCCTGAAAGCAAGCTCTCCATAAAAATAGGGTTATTTTTATGGGTATTTCAATATCATCGTAATGGAGGTAAAATATAGTTAACGAATTGACAGCGCTGACATAGTTTTTTATCATGCTTGATTGAATTGCTTGTAACCAACTAAATTACACTGGATTCAAAAGCTTACATATTTCAGCTGCCGTCACGCTTATTCCATACTACCAAGGACTCAACATGCCAAGTTTCGCAGTTATAAGCCAACAGTTAATCACGGTTATTGCCTTGACGCTTTACGCTGCTAGCTTGAGCTCCATCGCTTTCGCGAACGACCATTCAACCGCCAGCAACCCACGTAATGTGATCTATATTCTCACTGACGACCAACGTTTCGATGAGTTGGGCTTCATGAATCCGGTTATTGATACACCCCATATGGATAAGCTTGCAAAAGAAGGTGTGCATTTTAAAAACGCCTTTGTCACCACCGCGCTGTGCTCACCCAGTCGAGCCTCGATTTTAACGGGGCAATACATGCACAGTCATGGCGTGGTCGATAATAATAAAGCCGCGAAACCTGGTACTGTTTACTTTCCAAGTTACCTCCAACAAGTAGGTTATGAAACCGCTTTTATCGGCAAGTGGCATATGGGTGGTCATCATGATGACCCACAACCCGGTTTTGACTATTGGCTAAGTTTCCCCGGCCAAGGGGACTACTACCCCAAGCGTAAACGAAATGGCAAGATGAGCCAGTTCAATATTAATGGTAAACACGTAAAGCAAAAGGGCTATATTACCGACGAATTAACGGACTATACGCTTAACTGGCTAGAGCAAGAACGCGATGAAGATAAGCCTTTCTTCGTCTACTTATCGCATAAAGCGGTGCATGCTAACTTTAGCCCCGCTGAGCGCCATAAAGCACAATACAGCAATGCTAAAATTGCGGTGCCAGAGAGCCAAGCCGATACTGAAGAAAACTATAAAGGTAAACCCATGTGGGTT
>PBSZ01000023.1 GCA_002726445.1 Cellvibrionales bacterium
AAACGCTCAGTAGTTACTGTTGTCGTTGCCTCAAGCTGAAAAGGAAAATAGTCGATAGCATCTTCTTGCTGTTGATAATCACCAAGCACAATATTAATGGGTTCACCCCACAATTCGCCGACTAACGGTTGGGAGACTAAGCCTTGCGAAGATGTGAATCGTAACGGACCCTGAAGCGCATGTATTGATAAATTGATATTGTGCATATCTACTGCAGCATCAATTAACTCTGTTCGAAAATCTACCTCCGGCTGTACTGCTTGACTAGACGGCAACTGAGTTTGACCAATAGGAACGTCCAACTGCATATGTGCTTGATGCAAATCACCGGTGAAGACCCAACCTTGCATTGTCGAGATAAAATCCAATTCTAATGGAGAGTGTTGTAAAGCATTAATAACACTTTGTAAGGAGCCAGACACGGGAGATTCTATCGAAAAAAACGATCCATTACCGCCGACTTCAAAACTAGCCATAGCATTCTTAAGGCTCAACTGCTCAAATCGGGCCTGAGGAATTATCATCGATGAATAGTTGTTATTCATAATAAATAAGCCATCTAAGCCCTCAGCTTTAGACCACTGACGATCGAACTGGATACTTGCGTCGGCAATATTTAAGTACAGTTGAGTGCTTCGGTGAGCTTTTTTATTTTTATCCAGTGAACCGTGAAAAATAAGGCCCCCATCAACAATTTTTGCGGCTAACTCAGTGTCGTTTAGCCAAGCCAAAGTTTTAGCCGGCAAGGTGTATGGCAGCAATTTAGGCAGTTCCTTGCCCTGGCCATTCAAAATACCAATTTCCAAACTGATCTGACTTGCTGCTTGTTCAGCCTTCAACCTGGCATTCAGTGAAAATCGTCCCGCGTAATTACTGGGATCATTTAACATAGAAAAATCGATCGTATCACTATCAAGTAATAGACGCTGGTTTTCAATTATCCAATTTATTTGCGCTTTAGCCTTTGAAAAAATCAGCGGTTGTCGATAGACCTTAGGGAAAAAAACCGACAGCTCAGCCTGATCACCGACCTGAAAAAACCCTTTATTTTGAGAGGCCTCAAGATAAATATCAGCCTGCTTTAAGCCAGGAACGCTTTTCCAGGCTGTCAACTCGACATCTTCAAGTATGGCCTTACCTGAAAAATTTAATTTTTCAGCCAGCGGCAATGTCATTTCAATCTGTCGTAAGCGCCCTTTTGGGTTTAATGAATTGATTAATTCATGGGATTTTTTAGTCAACCAGCGCTGATCGTTCACTAGCTGACTTAACTGTCCAATATCTAATAGAGGCGACCTTATCGACAATGCGTGCCACTGCTCTGAGCGACCCTGTAAGATCAGTTCAGCTGAAGAAGGGTTCAACGCCTGTTGATTCCAATCAGCAACAAAATCGTGCCATCTGAGCGCCAAATATTGTTCTGAGCTGAACGCCAGACCGGCACGAAAAGAAATATGTTGAAGCGCTTTAGAGGCATCCAAGGCGCTCAAAGAACCCTCACTAACAATAACTGAAGCCTGCCAATCCTGATTGGCTGTTTTGTTGAGCCAGACTTGCCCAGACCAACGATCAGCTTGCCATGCCTCAAAACGATTTTTATCAAACAGCATTAGCCAAGGTGTTAAATTCAAATTATTGGCTTCGATATAAGCTTCTAACTGTAAGTCAGGCTGTCTTAATTCACCCTGTGATTGAACAACAACAACGGCACGTTCAGTGTCCGCTGACTGCACAATTTCTAATTGACGAAAGTCTTTATTCGCTTGAAACAATAACTGCACTGGATTGGATTGATAAGCTTGCACATGCGGATTTGTGGAAGGCGATAGCATATACCAGTCAAACTGCCGGATATCAACTAACTGCATCTGCTGATAAAAATCAATCCAATCGAAGTTACCTTCTTGCTGTGATGGCGCAAGCCCCGTAAGTTGCCAACCTAGAGATTCAACATACTGCAGGGGTAATTGAATTTTATTCGCTTTAAATTGACGAATACGCCACTCTAAATCGACTAACGAAGCGAGCAGGTCAATTTGCAGTTCAGCTTCAGACATTTGCAGTATGTCGCGCGTATCAGAATGAAGCGAAGACTGAGTTTGGTTAAGCAGAGCGGTTAATGATTCGATGCGAAAACTCGGCTTAAGGTGTTGCCATTCGCCGCTTAGGCCTTCGATCTCCCAGTGCAGGTCGGTATTGGCCTCTAAAAAACGCACTAACTGTGGTGTGAGCAATGCCGCTTGAGGCATCAAAAGTCGGCCTAAAAGTGTGGCCGACAACGCCAGCACGCAGGCAAGCACGAGCGCCGCTCTTATCAAGCGATACCACTGACTTAGCAGACGATGTACGTTCATATTGACCTTAATGCACTATGTTGCACTATGTCGACAATTTTGCAAAGCCAGCGAGATTGATAAAAGCCGGCTCAGCAGCAATATTGTACGACAGATAATAACGCTGATATTTATTGACCAGATTACACCATTTGCCGTAAAGACGAAATGGCAACATGTTCACTGAAATAGCCCTGAACTTACCCCAAAATTCGCCATCAGCGCTCATTAAGTCGACGACCGCTGAGTGCAAATCCAAATCGGGTCATCAACTCGGACGTCTCAAATAACGGTAAGCCCATGACCCCAGAGTAGCTTCCAGAAATATGTGAAATAAACATTGCTGCTTTGCCTTGAATACCATAACCGCCCGCTTTATCTTTTGGCTCACCGGTCTGCCAATACCATTCAATTTCTTGTTCAGTGATTGATCGAAAAGTAACGCTTGTTTTATTGACAAGACTCTCTTGACGAAGGCGACCATCGCGCTGACGTTGAGCGAGGCAAATGCCGGTTAATACTTCGTGGCTATGGCCTGATAGTGTCGATAGCATCTGCTTGGCGTCAGCTCTATTTTTCGGTTTGCCGAGAATCTTCTGGTTAAAAACAACCGCCGTATCTGCGGCTAAAACAGTGGCGTATGTAGCTTGAGTATTCGACTCATCTAAGCAACGGAAACCTTGCTGAGCCTTTCTTGTTGCCATGCGTAACACGTAATCATTAGGGGGCTCTAAAGTCGTTTGTGACTCATCAATATCAACTGCCAAGACGATGAAATCAACTGACAATTGCTCTAACAGTAAGGCTCTGCGCGGAGACTGCGAAGCTAAATATAAATCAGGGTTAGACGAATCGCTGTGAGTAGTATCTAAAAAAAAATCTTGAGTCATAACGAGACTAAGCCACGAGTGATTGGCCGGTGATAAACGTCAAAAATCCACATAATCAAGTATCAGTTTAAGTAAAGGCCAAAACAATGCACTCATTAGTGCAGGCAATAAAAACAACATACTATTAAAAGAACCTCCTGTGAGGCTATTCACCCAGTAAGTAATCAGCTGATAGATGAACACTAATAGAAACACCGCCAAAACTTGGGCGCCAAGGCTAAACATTTTTAACTGTTGATGCGATAAGGCGCAAATATAAGCAATAATTGTGAGCGCCAAGGCATGCTGACCCAATACACCGCCTTCTAATAGATCGATAGAAAGGCCAATAAACCAAGCCAATGTCATGCCTAACTGAAATGGCGCTAACATCACCCAGTAAATCACCGCTAAGGCTGCAAATTCAGGCCTAAGCCATTGCACCCATACAGGCAGAGGATAAATTGATAACAGCAATATGCCAATAATAACTATCGACAGTGTAAACTTAGATTGAGGCTTGTCATCGGCAACTGAGGGGCTCATAAGCTCGCTTCACCTGCAAACACCAATAACACAAATCGACTGCGATCAAGCTCTGCACTGGGTCGAACAGCCACTTCAAGAAAGGCTTGACCAGGATCGCGCGCTACCGTCTCCACCACTCCGACCGGATAACCGATCGGAAATCGCTGCCCTAAACCCGAACTGACAATAAGATCGCCGACTTGAATATCCGTAGTCGAGACTAAATTAGGCAGCCAGAGAGTATCAATCCTGCCAGACCCTTCGGCTATGGCTCGTACACCATTTCGATTAATCTGAACCGGCAAGGCGTGACGAGAATCGCTGATTAAAATAACGGTTGACTGAATGGCATTAACCTCAACCACCTGGCCGACTAAACCATAGGCATCGATAACGGCTTGGCCGATATAAACGCCATCCTTCTCACCTTTATCAATCATAATTAACTGCTTGAGTGGGTCGGGAGATACATTGACTAACTCAGCGATTAACACGCTGTCCTCTAGCACAGTAGAAGAACTTAACAGCTGGCGTAATCTGACATTTTCAGCCGTCAATGAAACAAACTTTTGGAGTTTGCCGTGAAGGATGCGTGCTTCATTATGCAAACGCTCGTTTTCAACTATTAAGGTATCCCGCGAGGTAAAGTATGCGTCGACCCCTTCAATGATATTCATTGGCGCGCGAGCCACGGCATAGAATGGTACAGAAAGGTAGGATAATAAGGTGCGCGTAGGGCCCGTGGCCTGAGTATTGTAATCCAGGCCTATCAGCAAGAGTGAAACTGCCGCTAGCACCAATACTCGCGCGCCAAGTGATTGAGATTTACTAAAGATCGGCTTAATAGATACTCTCCGTCTTCTAGCCTAGGTCAATCAGCCGATAAAAAATCGATATTGTATTGATCCATCAACTCTAAGGCCTTACCACCGCCGCGGGCAACACAGGTTAAGGGGTCATCCGCTACAACCACGGGCAGTCCCGTTTCATTGCTGAGCAAGCGATCAAGACCGCGCAGCAATGCGCCACCGCCAGTCAAAACAATGCCTGACTCCGCAATATCAGAAGCCAGTTCAGGTGGCGATTGCTCTAGGGCACCTTTAACACCCTGAATAATGATGGCTAATGCGTCTTGAAGGGCATCCATAACTTCATCACTATTAATCTTAAAGGCCCGCGGCACACCTTCAGCTAAATTTCGCCCTCGGACATCAATCTCACGCAGTTCACCGCCGCCAATAGCCGTCCCAACTTCCTGCTTAATACGCTCTGCTGTTGAATCACCAATCAAACTGCCGTAATTGCGACGCACATAGGAAACAATCGATTCGTCAAAACGGTCTCCACCGGTGCGCACAGAATCGGAATAAACCACACCATTAAGCGATAAAATCGCGATTTCGGTTGTGCCACCACCAATATCGACTACCATAGAACCGCTGGCTTCCTCGACCGGTAAGCCAGCGCCAATTGCCGCCGCCATGGGCTCTTCAATTAAACGTACCTCTCTGGCACCGGCACTCAGAGCTGATTCACGAATAGCCTTTCGTTCAACTTGGGTTGAATTACAGGGTACGCAAATCAATACACGAGGACTCGGCCGGATAAAGCTGTTTTTGTGCACGCGCGAAATAAAATGCTGAAGCATTTTTTCAGTGACTTGAAAATCAGCGATCACGCCGTCTTTTAAGGGTCTTATCGCCATAATATTGCCAGGTGTTCGACCTAACATGCGCTTAGCGTCAGTCCCCACGGCGGCAATGGTTTTTTGCCCATTTGAGATACGAATAGCAACCACCGAGGGTTCATCGAGAACAATGCCCTGCTCTCGCACATAAATTAAGGTATTTGCTGTCCCCAAATCGATAGAAAGGTCGTTAGAAAAGATACCTCTAATGGTTTTTAACATAAATCCTCAGTCTCTTTTAATTCGCTCGGCCAGCGTCGCTTTAACGATAAGATTACAGCTCAAATCGGTCGAGCAACAGGTATGGAAACAAGGTCACTATAATAACCGCTAACGCTAGAATGAAAAGCTTTTTTAGCAGATACCGAGGGTATAAGATTATTTTTTTAAGTTTTCAGTCGCTGGTTTTTGACTGGAGAGTCTGGCCTGTCGACACGGCATGCTTGGCTCTATCATTTAAGCAGGCCATAATTCAGTGCAAAGGCCTCATTGAAATCGGTCAAGTCATTCATTTTACGGGTAACAATGAGACAATCCGCCTTTGCCACTGGCGTCTATACCCTATTTTTCGTTACCATAGGCACTAGCGAAGTGCCGTTAGGCTTGGGCGACCGAGCAACATCGCCAATGGACACAATCACAGCAACGATGCAGTCTTTGAGAGCATAGATGATATGAGTATCAATTCCGAACAGGTTGCTAATACAGCAAAGCTTGCCAAACTAAAAATTAACGCCGATGAAGCCAGCGAAGTCGCCGAGCGGATTACTGCAATACTTGACTTAGTCGATCAAATGCAAGCCGTTAACACTGAGCACGTCGAACCAATGGCGAATGCCCTCGATGCGGTACAGAGACTAAGGATTGATCAAGCCAATCCCAGCGAAGACCCACAGGCTCGCCGAGCGGCCTTTCAAACCATTGCGCCCGCAACGGATCAAGGACTGTATCTGGTACCCAAGGTCATCGATTAAGCTAAAACACACAACATCGTCTCCTGCGGATGATTCAGACTCGACTAATTCAAGATGGCTGCTAAGTAATGAAACCTTTACATGAACTCACTGTTGCGCAAATACAGCAACAATTAATTGAAAAAAAATTCTCCTCGCGTGAAATCACCCAGCATTATCTCAACAGAATTGACACACTGAACGGTGATTACAATTGCTACATTACGGTTGATGCAAGCGGCGCACTGGCGGCGGCTGAGCAAGCGGATCAAGCCATTGCTGCGGGTAGCAACGCGCCTTTACTGGGCGTACCTATTGCCCATAAAGATATATTTTGTACCAAGGGCCTAACCACTACCTGCGGATCAAAAATGCTGGCCAACTTTGTATCGCCCTACGATGCGACTGTCGTTAGCAAGATGAAAACCGCCGGCGCCGTGATGCTGGGTAAAACCAACATGGATGAATTTGCCATGGGCTCATCCAACGAGACCAGTTTTTTTGGCCCAGTTAAAAATCCCTGGAATCTAGAGACCGTCCCAGGTGGCTCTTCGGGTGGCTCAGCCGCGGCTGTTGCGGCACAACTTGCGCCAGCCGCGACGGGTACGGATACCGGCGGCTCGATTCGCCAGCCAGCAGCACTGTGCGGCATTACTGGCATCAAGCCAACTTATGGCCGCGTCAGTCGCTATGGCATGATCGCTTTTGCTTCGAGCCTCGATCAAGCCGGCCCTATGACTAAAACTGCTGAAGATGCGGCCATTTTACTCAACTCAATGTCTGGTCTCGATCATAAAGATTCCACCAGCCTCGATACCGCTGTGCCCGACTTCACTGCTACGTTGGATGAGTCATTGGCAGGCTTAAAAATTGGTATCCCTAAGGAGTATTTTGACCAACGACTCGACACCGCCATGGCAGACGCTGTTCAGGCCAGTCTCGCCGAGCTCGAAAAGTTAGGCGCTAAACTGGTTGATATCGAATTACCCAATTCAGCTTTATCAGTGCCGGCCTATTATGTTATCGCGCCGGCCGAGGCCTCATCCAATCTATCGCGGTTTGATGGTGTTCGTTATGGCTATCGCTGCAAAGACCCAGAAGACTTAGAAGACCTGTATACCCGCACACGCTCAGAAGGTTTTGGCGATGAAGTAAAACGCCGTATTTTAGTCGGTACCTATGCTTTATCAGCCGGCTACTACGATGCCTACTACCGTAAGGCCCAGCAAATTCGTCGCTTAATTAAAGACGATTTTGTCCGCGCATTCGAGCAAGTGGATATTATTGCTGGCCCTACTGCGCCATCGACGGCATTTAAATTCGGCGCAAAAACCGCTGACCCTGTTGCTATGTATTTAGAAGATATCTACACCATAGCCGTGAATTTAGCTGGCCTACCCGCCATGTCACTGCCTGCCGGCCAGCTTGATAATATGCCCATCGGCATGCAGTTAGTTGGAAATTACTTTGCCGAACAAAAGTTATTAAATGTAGCGCATCAATTTCAATTAGCAACCAAGTGGCACACATCCACGCCGACGTCTTTAAAAGGTTAACCGCTTATGCAATGGGAAACAGTGATTGGGCTAGAGGTTCACGTTCAGCTCTCAACACAATCAAAAATATTCAGCAGTTCATCAACGGCCTTCGGTGCCGATGCAAACACTCAAGCTGATGAGGTCGATCTTGCTTTGCCCGGCACACTCCCGGTAGCCAATGAACAAGCCTTTAAAAGTGCGGTTATGTTTGGTCTCGCGATTAACGCTGATATTGAGCAAGCATCAGTATTTGAACGAAAAAACTATTTTTATCCTGACTTACCTAAGGGTTACCAAACCACGCAACTGGAAAAGCCAATTGTCGGCGAGGGTTATATTACTATTCCCTGCAGCGGTAGCGATGACAGCAAGAAAGTTAGAATTCATCACGCTCACCTCGAGGAGGATGCTGGCAAATCGCTGCATGAAGATTTTTTAGGCATGTCGGGCATCGACCTTAACCGTGCTGGCACACCGCTGATCGAAATCGTCTCAGAGCCGGACATTCGTTCGGCAGAAGAAGCCATTGCCTTTCTTAAAAAAGTGCATGCCATTGTGACCTACTTGGACATTTCCGACGGTGACATGTCGCAAGGCTCTTTACGCTGCGATGCCAATGTTTCGATCCGACCNATGGGNGAGGAAAAACTGGGNACANGNGCCGAAATTAAAAATNTGAACTCGTTCCGATTCATTGAAAAAGCTATTCATGTCGAAGTTGAACGNCAAAAAGATATCCTAGAGTCAGGCGGCAGCATCCGTCAAGAAACGCGACTTTATGATAGCGAAAAAAATGAAACCCGCAGTATGCGCAGTAAAGAAGAAGCCAACGACTATCGCTATTTCCCCTGCCCTGATTTATTGCCGGTCATCATTGATCAACAAACTATCGACGACCTCAAGCAAGCGATGCCCGAACTCCCAGAACAGCGATTTGGACGATTTCAAACCGAGTTTGATCTATCAGCCTACGATGCGTCGATTCTTACTGAGCTTCGACAAACTGCTGACTATTTTGAGTCCGTAGTCAGTGCTTGTCAGGACGCCAAATTATCAGCCAACTGGGTGATGGGTGAGTTATCGGCTTTTTTAAACAAACACGACGTCCTTATTGAAAATTCACCCATCAACCCCGAACAGCTAGCAGGATTGATTACCCGTATTAAAGACCAAACCATTTCAGGAAAAATCGCCAAACAAGTGTTTGAAATGATGGCCAATGGCAAAGGCACGGCCGATGAAATCATCGAGGCACAAGGACTCAAGCAAGTCAGTGACAGTGGTGCCATTGAAACAATGGTGGATGAAGTGATACAAAACAATGCTGACCAAGTGGCTCAATACCTTGCCGCTGATACGGATAAACGAAAAAAATTAATCGGCTTCTTTGTCGGTCAAGTCATGAAGTTATCGAAAGGCCAAGCTAACCCCGGGCAGGTAAATCAAATTCTGGCGCAAAAACTTAATAACTGACTGCACTATTTTTATAACGAAAAAATAGTTCGCAGTTAACTCGATTGAAGGTAAAATAATCCTTGTTTTTAGCCCTCACTTTAAAGGCTTATTATGTCGGTAAAAAAAGATAAAGAAAAAGTCATCGATCCCGTTTGGGGAGAAGAGCGAATTCGAGAATTTTTAAGCCTCGAGCCACCCCTAGGCGAAGACAGCGACCACCATAAATTAGTCAAAGCTTATCAGAGTATGCGAATTGAAGATTTTGACAGCTTTATTGGTTTTTTTGTCGCCGAAAACGGTAATCTTGATGCCTGCAATGCTCGCAATCAAAGCTTTAGCGAGCTTATCTCAACGCACCGCTACAGCCAGCCTTACCTCGATATTATCAATAAATTCCGCACGTAGTCTCTATCCACCGGCATCGGTGGCCACTGCAAGTCCTAATACTTGTCGCCACTATAAATTGAGCAAAATCACTCTAAACCTATACGCTTTATTAACGAAGCGTTTTTACGCTTGAATATTTCGATGCTTTCCGCGACCATGAAATCATCAAATCATTACTTCATCCAGAGAGAGAAATCACTATGCAACGCTTTGAAGATCAGGTCGCACTAATCACAGGTGCCGCTGGTGGTATTGGTCAAGCCACTGCCATACGACTTGCCAGCGAAGGCGCTGCTGTGTTTTGTGTTGACCTCGACGCAGAAGGCTTACAGCAAACCGTTGCAAGCATAGAAGCCGCTAATGGCAAGGCCTTCAGCCACACCTGTGACGTATCCGACGAACAAGCTGTCATCGATACGATTGCAATATGCATCAGTACCTATGGAAAAATCAATCATGTCAGTAACATGGCAGGTATTTTACGCTTTGACCATCTGCATGAAACAAAAATAGAGGACTTTCAAAAAATTATGCAAGTCAATGTCGGCGGCACTTTTTTAGTCTGTAAACATGCCTTACCTGAACTGATCAAAAGTAAGGGGAATGTTGTCAATGCCGCTTCAACGTCTAGCTTAGCCGGCGTGCCTTGGGCCGGCATCTACTCAGCTTCTAAGGGCGCTGTCTTAGCAATGACCAAGTCAATGTCGATTGAATACTGTAAACAAGGCGTGAGAGCTAACTGCGTCTGTCCGGGCGATATTATCACTGGCATGGCAAGCCCAAGCTTCCCAAAAAATGTTGACATGAAACTTATGGATCGCTGCATGTCGCCTACCGGCCGAAGAGGGCCAGAAGTCGTTGCCAGCGTCATTGCCATGCTCGCATCGAGCGATGGCGAACACATCACTGGCGAAGATATTCGCGTCGATGGCGGTACACTTTCCTGAGTCAGATAATAGCACTCACTTAGTGTGTAACTTTATTTAATTGGCTCAAGAATCATAACCGGCACTTCTCTGCGGCCATCAATTCGTGCACGGTACTCAGCATAACCAGCATACATCGCATCTAACGGCGGCCATAACCGCGTTTCTTCCTCCGCCGTAGCGCGTCGAACCCGATAGGATTTTTTATCTCCGCCAATTTGACATTCAAGCTCGGGGTTGGCGACCATATTCTTGTACCAAATCGGATAGGTTGACATGCCGCCTTGACTGGCCACCACCACCACGTTTTCGCCGTCTTGAAGGTAAAGCAAAGGCGTCTTACGAATCTTGCCGGTTTTTCGACCCTTAATAGAGAAAATAGCGACTTGCGAGCCAAGGAAAGTATTCCAAAGCCGACCATTGGTCCATTCATAGACACGAACCTGCCAACTGCCGATTTTCTTGATGAAAAAACGACCAAACTTTTCTTGCTTAGCCGTAAAAGGTTTCACTTCTTCTGTCATAACTGGTGCTCTTAATAATAATTCCCATCCAAGTAAACATACTTGGCCTTTTGCAACACCGCTATGATCCCACAAAAATCGCTCAAAACACCAAACTGTTG
>PBSZ01000024.1 GCA_002726445.1 Cellvibrionales bacterium
CAGACATATTATTGTATATTTTTTCTCTGAGCTCTTCGTCAGCACCTTTTAGGGCGATCACCAAACCTTCATTGGACACCTCCCTAAGTAGTAACTGAATGCCTCGATCGTCAACGTCAAGTAGATTCGCAAAAACAAACATAAGGTCTTGTATTATATCGGCTAATTCGCTGTCAATATCACCCAGAGCACCCATTAACTCTGACTCTATACTGCCATCGAGGTTAGTCATTATATCGGCGGCTACCTTCGTGCCGCCGATGCGACGCTTTTGAGCGGACGAACCACCCGAGAATTGTCGCTCTAGAATATTATTTAATTCATTTAAAGCATCAGGCTGGACAGTATCGAGTTTTGCAACCCTAACAATGACATCTAAACGCATATTCTCAGGCAAATAAGACAACACTTCCGCAGACAAATCACCTTCTAGATAAGCAATAACAATCGCTTGAATCTGTGGGTGTTCTTGTTTAATAACATCAGAAATTGCTCTGGCATCCATCCACTTTAGGGTGTCTAGACCCTGTGTATTTCCACCCAATAAAATGCGGTCAATAATGCCTGAGGCTTTCTCTGCGCCCAGTGCTCGGGTAAGCATATTTCTTACATAACTGTCGGCGCCAATACCGAAGCCGGTGGTGTTAGTAATTTCTGCAATAAATGCGTTAAACACTGCGGCTACTCGCTCACGCTTAACATCTGACAGGGTTGCCATTGAAGTGCCTATTCTTTGCACCTCTTTTGGGCCTAACTGTTTTAAAATATTGGCCGCCGCTTCTTCACCCACGGTCAATAATAAAATTGACGCTTTTTCGATATAGGGAATCGCGTCATAGATAGACTTATCACTCATTATTAGACCATCCCTGTATCACTTGCGCTACGCGATCTGGATCTTCAGCCACCATGTTTCTTACCATATTAATCTGATCTTCTAGGCTGTCGTTAGGTGATGGCAGGAGATAATTACCACTTGGGTTAAATGTAACATTACCCTCAGCATCTACCGCACCACCACTGGCGACGCTGGATTGCTGAATAGCATTTAAAGCCGCTAGATGCTTCACTTCGAGTTGCTTAATTTTCTTTGAATTTTCGGTCAAGCGCTGCAAGGTAGGTCGAAGCACTAAAAATATGATAATTAAAAATACAGCAATGCCTGAGGCCCAACGAAGCCCCTGCCAAAAAATGTCATGCTCCCAAAAACTCATCGCCTGCAACGGTGCCAACTCTGCTTGCTCACGTAGGAATGGCGTATTGACCACAATCACTTGGTCACCTCTTGTTACATCATAACCGACTGCATTTTGTACTAATACCGTCAGTCGATCCAAATCTTCCGCCTGCCAAGATTCAGTGCCATTGCCAGACGCTTGATCAGCATCTTGATTAACGTTTTGATCAATACTGACCGCTAAGTCATCGACCGCGACAGCCACCGATAAACGTCGAATTTGACCCACCGCATTTCGCGTATAACTGATCGTTCTATCTAACTCATAATTACGGACTTCAAGTGATCGTGATTGCCGCGGCGGTTCAATCGGGGCTCCGGTCACGGGATCCACCGGCGCTTGCGTGGTACCTGTTAATGGCGGTTGATTACTTAAAGATCCAGGGACACCAAGCGCTTGTTCGCGAGTGCGGCTTTGCTCAGTGCTTAACTCTTCACTTCGGACGGCTGAAATATCAGGATTGTATATTTCCGCCGTCTGCTCAACTTGGGTAAAATCTAAATCAATAGATATTTCAGCTTGAAACTTATCCTCACCCACGATAGGCGCAAGTAAACCGTTAACGCGGTCAAGCAAATCAGACTCTATTTGTCGGGTATATTCAATTTGCCGCGCAGCTTCTGCGTATTTAGGATCTTGATCAAAATCAGACAATAAATTACCACGCTGATCCACGACTGTGACATTTTTCAGCAGTAATTCTGGCACGCTTGATGCTACCAAATTCGCTACTGCACGCACCTGCTTTTCATCGACACTTCGGCCTTGATAGGCCTCAATAAAAACCGACGCGCGTGGCTGCCGTTTATCGCGTAAAAAAACGGATGACTTGGGTATCGCTAAATGCACGCGAGCGGATCTTACACTGGCAATGCTACTTATCGTTCTGGCCAACTCCCCTTCAAGACTTCGGCGATAACGAGCACTTTCCATGAACTGACTCGTACCCAAGGGCTGATCTTTATCGAGCAATTCAAAGCCCATATTGCGATCACCAGGCATACCTGCTGAGGCCAAACTTAAACGGGCGCGATGGATATTACTCGCCTCTACCAGTAAAGCACCCGATTTTTGATCAATGCGATAATTGATCGAGTTACTGTCCAACACTTCCATGACACTGTTAACATCAATTTGCTCAAGACTGCCATACAGGGGGCGGTAATCTTTTTCGACCACTAACCATAGCGCAAGAGCGACACCAATAGCGACGCTCGCCGCTAAGCCAACCATTAAGCCAAACTGGCGGCCAAATTCCAAATTCAAGAAACTTTGAAAACTATCCGTGATGGATGATGTGGGCGCGCTTGCGGGTTGATCGGTGCTAGCGACTTCTGTGCTGGATTCGGCCATAGTCAGCTCTGTTCAATATAGGTGAATCGGTCTGGTTTAAATCGGCATTTTCATAATATCTTCGTAAGCCGTAACGAGACGATTACGAACTTCAGACATAGCTTCAAAAGCAACACTGGCCTTTTCAGAGGCAACAACCACTTGAGAAAGCGTGACATTAGGGTCGCCTAACTGAAACGCCTCGGCAAGATTACTGGATTGTTTCTGAACGCTGTTTACTTGCTCTACAGCCGAACTCAGCAGTTGTTGAAAACCCGTTGATTCCAGCGCAGAAGCCTCTTGAATCGGGCTGATCTTATCTGCCGATGAGGTGGCAGGCTCAAAGCCCTGGGCACGTGATTTTAACGCGCGCATTTCGGAAAGCACCTGATTAATATCTGTTCGACCAACATCCACTCTATTCAAGGTATCGTCCTCCTAAAAACAGCAACACTGCTGTCAATAATTTGTCACCACAGCAAAACACCTTCGAAAATACCGGACTAGGCCTCTCAGCTCGCCGATATATTGACTGATTAAAGGTAAAACTGTCACTANTAAAGAGTGATGCATGAAATGCGCCAAGTTTTAAAGCTGATNAATAGCTCTAAACAACTNAACGCGAGCAAANCCGNTGAANCACAACAGGAAAGGAAATTNGCCTAGCACTAATCGAGGGTCGNTAGGCTAAATTAANCNCGCCGTTAATCGGCAAAAGGATAATCAATGAACCCTTCAGAGCCCTCAACGTAGAGCGTCTTAGGGTTCATTTTCGCCAAGGGTAGACTTTCTTTTATCCGCCGAACAAAATCAGGATTAGCGATAAAAGGTCGACCAAATGTCACCGCTTGTCCATCACCATTAGCTAAAGCTTGGCTAGCCTCTTCGACAGAATAACTTTCATTAATCAATAGTCGGTCAGCAAAATAATCTTGGCTTATCGCAATATTATCCAGTCCTGTGGCCGGCATACGAATCACGTGCAAATAGGCTAAATCGAACTCGGCCGCTGCCGCCAAAAAGGCCCGAAAGGTCTGCTCTGGATGATCATCATGTAAATCGTTAAACGGATGGCCGGGACAAATACGAAAGCCCACACGAGATGCACCGACCGCATCAGCCATGGCGGCTAAAACCTCTAAAGGAAAGCGGCAGCGATTTTCAAGGCTACCGCCGTACTCATCTTGCCGATGATTGGTGCCTGTCGATAAAAACTGGGCAGGCAGGTAGCCAGAAGTACAATGTAATTCAACACCATCGAAGCCAGCCTCAATCGCATTGTGCGCCGCCTTTCGATACTCTTCAATTATTCCGGGAATTTCTTCTAACAACAAGGCTCTGGGTGAATCTAAAGGCTTCATACCTTGCTCGGTAAAAATCTCACCATCAGCTTTAATCGCCGAGGGCGCAACCGTCTCAGCGTCGGCATGTTTATTTAAATGGCTGGCAACACGGCCAACATGCATAATCTGGCATACAATCGAACCTCCCTCAGCGTGAACAGCATCGGTCACTCGGCGCCATGCCGCTACTTGCTCAGCATTATAAATACCTGGCGTACGACAATACCCCTTGCCATTTTTACTCGGCTGCACACCCTCGGTGATGATTAAACCAGCACTAGCACGCTGGCGGTAATATTCAACATGCATATCAGTCACTAAGTCGTCTTCAGCGGTCGCTCTACTGCGCGTCATCGGTGCCATCACGATACGGTTTCTTAAAGGAATATCACCCAACTCTAAGGGCGTAAATAAATTATCCATCGGTAACTCCTATAACGGTTTAGCGAATACGGATTTTAGGTTCCGCTTGGTTGGCTCGCATCGTTTTCAAAAAAGAATCTAACGGCGCAGGCGCAGCCACTTCAGCTAATATTTCACTCGGAGGATTCTGCCAAAAAGTTTGCCAACTCGGCCATAAATCATGAAACGCACCTCGATAAGGATCACGATCCGGCCAGCGCATTTTATTATCGCCAAGGGGCGGTTTATTTAAATCAACCGCATACCAATAACAAGGCAAGCGGCGACGAAAGTACCAACAGCCGTCGATGCGCTCATATTGATCCCAATACAGCATTTGCATGATCACCCACTCATCGTCGCCTGAGATAGATGGCGTTTCATGTTCATTCTTGGAATACACCACACCCACTGCATGGTCGGGGTCGTCAAACTCGATAACATGGCCGCCAATATGATGGGAAGTGCCGGTAAATTGCAATCTTAATGTATCGTCAAGCCATCGCTTTAAATGTGCGCGTCCAGTTAATTCACGACTGACACGAATATCTTCGGCAAATAAATTGACATGGGCATCGAGGTCACGCATATCCAGCGACAAAGCGTACTTAGCAGCCAGCTGACGAATACTATCGAGCGATTCTAAACGATCGACACGCGATTCTAAATCCATAACTAAAACCCTCGCTTAAAAAAACAATGAATGCATCATTGAAGAAAATGACCGCTCATGGGCAACAATTGGACGAAAGTAATTTTTGATTTAAATCAAATACCGCTCAGTGGTATTAATGTAAAAAACGTTCTATTGTGGCTTACTTTTGTAACTGCACGATAGCAATAAATAACGTTTAAAAACCTAACATCTAAGCTATATTCGTATCAAAACATGTTATTGGTGCTTGAGATGCTAGCCAAAGTTGAGAGTTACTAGCTCTGCCCTAATATCATAGCTCCGGTTGGCACGCCAACACCACTACTCACTAACACATGCTCAATGTTTTTTGGCTGATTAGTCGATTGGCCTCTAACCAACCTAACAGCCTCGGCGATATTATTTAAACCATGAATATACGCTTCAGACAATAAGCCACCATGGGTGTTGTTCGGTAAGCGTCCATCAATATCGAGACCACCCTGTTTAATAAAATCTTTCGCCTCACCAGGACCGCAAAAACCAAAACTTTCTAACTGCATAACAACTTCACTGGTAAATGCATCGTACAAACAAGCTGCGTCAATATCACTGGCCTGCAATCCACTCTGAGCATAGACGCGCTTGGCGGCTAACTCCATTTCTGGCAAAGTACTTAGTTCATTGCGATAGAAGCTAGTCATTTGCTCTTGCCCCTGCGTTGATGCTTGGGTAATGCCTCTAATCACAGCCGGCTTCTGCTTTAAATCAGCCGCTCTTTCAGCACTAGTGATTAACAAGGCACAACCGCCATCTGATTCTTGACAAAAATCATATAGACGCAATGGTGATGCAATCATTTTGGAAGCTAGATAATCTTCCATTGTTAGTGGCTTTTGATAACCAAAAGCGCGTGGATTATTGACCGCATAATTCCGTTGCGATATAGCAACACGGCCTAAGTCTTCAGAAGTGACGCCATACTTATTCATGTATTTATTAGCAATCATGGCAATCCAAGACCCAGGCGTTAACATGCCATAGACTTGATACCAAGACCAATGCACTAAGTCACTGGTGACAATTTGTCCCGATACACCCTGCCCATTTCGCTGACCAGACCGTCCGTTCATGGCGCGGTAAACGACCACATTATTCGCCTGGCCCGTTGCCACAGCCATAACGGCTTGATGAACCACACCAACCGCCGCGCCACCGCCATAATTGACCTTACTAAAAAAAGTTAAATCGCCAGCTCCGACACTTCGAGCAACCTCTATTTCATCNGTAGGATCAAGCGTNTAACTGACTAAGCCATCAATCTCAGAGGGCGCAAGGCCNGCATCATTNACTGCTGCTACCACNGCCTCNGAAGCGAGAGATAGCTCGGAGCGGCCCGATGCTTTAGAGAATTCNGTGCANCCNATTCCNGCAATAGCGGCTTTATTATGTAAGCTGTTCATGTTTAATTTTTACTACCTAAAGCAATTTGTAATTAGTGAGAGGGACGAAAATAAGGCAATTGAAAGCCATCAGCATCACGCTGCATAACCATTTCAACGGGCATATCAAAATCAACATCATTAGGTTCGCAATCCGTCAATTGAGACGTAATACGCGTTCCTTCAGCAAGTTCAACAAGCACAATAATCAATGGGTAATCGTAGCCGGGGAACTTAGGATGGTGCAACACTGTAAAACTACAAACAGTGCCCTTACCTGATGCCGAGATAAAATCCCATTCTTGTGACTGACATTGGTCGCACATCGGACGCGGCGGATGTCTTAATGATTGACAACTTTGGCAACGCTGAATAGCCAGCACCCCCTCAGCAGCTTGGTCCCACCACCATTTATTATCCAAGCCCAGCACGGGCTTGATTCGAGATACTAACGATTCAGTCATATCGATCATTTACCTTGAGGAAAAATTTTAACGTTTTACTAGCACCAACTGTCAGCTATCAACTTTTGCATTGTCTAGCGCAGTTATATCAAAATCAGGAATGTAAAGCTGTTGGGTCTTACCACCATCAACCGGCAACACGATGCCGGTAATAAAAGAAGCCTGATCTGAACATAAAAAACAAATAGCTTCGGCTATTTCTTCAGGCTCAGCATGACGCTGCATGGGTATCGAACTTGCAATAGTATTCATCATCACTTCACTCTTACCGGTTGCCTGATCGAGACCTGGCGTTTTAACCGAACCCGGAGCAACAACATTCACCCTAACATTATAGGGAGCAGCTTCCATTGCAGCGCAACTCGTGAAATGATTAATGGCGGCCTTAGATGACGAATAGGCGCTGGCTGCCATACCACCACGCAGGCTACTGACTGATGACACCGTCACCACCGCGCCGGAACCTTGTTGATACATTGCTTTAAAAGCCGCCTTGGTTGCAATAAAAACGCTGTCCACTGAAGCTTTGAAATTTGATTGCCAGTCATCGAGACTGGTGTGCTCTATCATGCCACCTTTGACCGAGGGCGCATTATTAACCAACACATCCAAACGACCAAATTTCTCTATCACCTCTTCAACAAATCGCTCGACAGCAAGCGCATCATTGACATCAAGTGCATAACCCGTGAACTGTCCGCCCGCTGTCGAAATACGTTCGGCAAGTTCGTCAAGCTTGGGCTTGCGACGTGAACAACCGATAACGTGCGCTCCCTCTTCGGCTAATTGAATAGCGGTGCTTCGGCCTATACCTAAACTTGCTCCAGTCACAATAGCAATTTTGTTAGCAAAACGCTTTGTCATAGCTTTCTCACTTTATGATTAATCAGGACGCCCTAATAGGGCACCGCCAGTTGGCACGCCCACACCCGATGTTACTAATACATTATTGACTTTTTTAGCAGGCTGATTGACTGACTGCCCTCGGACCAAACGGGTGGCTTCAACAATCCCATTAACACCGTGAATGTATGCCTCACTTAACTGACCACCATGGGTATTAGTTGGTAAGCGACCATCACTTCGCATCGCACCGTCTAAAACAAATTTTGGCGCTTCTAACAAATCACAAAAACCCCAGGATTCTAACTGCCATAAGACGATTGGGGTAAACGCGTCATAAATAACAGCTGCATCGATATCATCGGCACAGAGACCGGACTGCTCATAAGCCATTTTAGCCGCAATATCCATGGATGGAATGCGTGCAATCTCTGGCCTGTAAAAACTGGTCATTGACTCCATATCAGCAGCAGCAGCCTGCGCAACACCCTTAACGATGACAGCCGGATGTTTTAAATCTTTAGCTCGCTCAGCCGTTGTCACCACCACGGCACTGCCACCGTCAGTCTCCATACAGCAATCAAGCATTTTAAACGGTGAAACAATAGGCCGTGAAGCATCGTAATCCGAGCGATCAAAGGGTCGCTCATAGAAAAATGCCGCAGGATTTTTGGCTGCATATTCACGCTGTACGTGGGCAATTTCGAACATCGCGTCTTGTACGTTCTCTGCCAAATGCATGTAACGCTGAGTATACATGGCCACCCAACTGGCCGGCGTCATTAAGCCATATGGTGTGTACCAACCCCAGTGAATAGCATCCGAGGTTAATAGTGGGCCAGCCACACCCGAGCTATAACGATGGCCCGAACGTCCGTTCAATGCACGATAGCACACAACTACTTCAGCCATGCCGGTGGCAACGGCCATCACCGCTTGGTGAACCAAACCAGTGGCTGCACCGCCACCGTGAGGAACACGCGAATAAAAGCTTAAGTCGCCTATACCAACCGCGCGAGCAATTTCAATCTCGTCGGTGTTGTCGAGTGTGAAGGTTGTCATACCATCGACATCCGAGGGCTTTAGCCCTGCATCGGCAATGGCGTCTCGCACGGCTACCGAAGCTAGCTCCAACTCAGAAACACCTGAGTTTTTTGAAAATTCTGTGTTAGCTACACCGGCAATAGCGGCTTCGCCTGAAACATTAATGGTCATACTTTTCTCTCCAACAGGAATGAATTAAGGCAGTGCAATTTGCACAGAGCCGGTCATGTGCATTCCCCAGATATTATTTTCACCTGTAACATTAATTTTGACACTTTTTTCAGCGTCATCTTTCTCAACGATTTCGCCACTTACTGTCATAGTCATACCCGGAACATTCGGCGCTCCCAGCTTAACCTTTAGTGCCTTCATGACCGCTTCTGGGCCAGACCAATCGGTGACGAAACGGGCCATTAAAGCTTGACTAGTCAATATATTCATAAACACATCGGGCAAACCCATAGCCTGAGCAACCGCCTTATCATGATGACAGGGCTCAAAATCTCGCGTAGCTAGTGCAGCGCAGGAAATAAGTGATGCGGTTATGGGTATATCTAAATTAGGAATCTTATCGCCAATATTAATATCGGCATAGTTAAGTGTACTCATTACTCTTTTTCTCCTTAGCTTAGCCGTTAGTTATTCGCAGGATAGAATTGAGGTAAAATCGTTTTTTCGTCAACTCGCTCGACCTTACCCTTCAACTTCATGCCAATCTCAACATCTTTTACGTCACAACCGACAATATTTGCAATAATGCGCGTACCCTCTGCCAAACTAATCACGCCGACTAATAAGGGGTACTGGTAGCCAGGGAATTTAGGATGATGCATTTCAACAAAGCTAAACAATTCACCGTCTAATGTTGACTCTATCGTGTCCCATTCAGTCGATTGGCAGACCCCACACATGGGTCTAGGCGGATGTCGTAAGGCACCACATGACGCGCAGCGCTGTATCAATATCTTGCCTTCGTCGCAAGCGTCCCACCACCATTTATTATCTTGTCCTCTTGGCGCAGCCACTCGCGTTGGAATTTCTAAGCTATCGTCACTAGCAGGCGCTGACTCCTCTTGCTCAGGCGGAATAAACTTGAACACTCTGAATCGTTGAGTGCCCAACAAAACGCCATCTTGATTAGTAAACTTGGCATAGGTTTCAAAAAAATAGCCGATACCCCTAGCCGTTGTTTTTTGTTCTGAAATCGACTCAATCACACTTTCTTCAAAAATAGCGTCGCCGACCTTAGCTTCAGCAAAATATTCTTGATCGACGTTAGTGCCTAAAGAGCCGCTAAAACCATGACTATCAAAGAACTTAACCATCTCAACCTGACCGTCCGTCGGACGACCCTCGCTGGCGACTTTATAGCCCTCTTGCGTCCAGGCATACATCATGGCTGGCGGCGCAATTAAATGGCCACGGGTACTTTTTCCAGCCCAATCTTGATCAACATAGGCGGGATTTTTTTCACCCATCACTTCGCACCATTGGCGTATCATGGCTGAGTTAACATCATCGTATCCGCGTCGTGGGCCCGTATAGATTGGCTTCCCAACAAAGGCATAGACTTTCTCTTCGAAGGCTTTCGTTTGTTCCGGCGTCATAGCTCAGATCCTAGTTATCTTTTTAATAAAATATTTTCAATCAGTTGAAATTCGACGATAAGAAGCATAAACCAGCCTTACGGCAAGTACCACCAAACTAAAAAAAAGATTCAACTTGATAGTTAAATATGACGGCTACAGTAAGGAAAACATCAGCTTATGACGTTTTTTGCAAGCCAGAAACAAGTTTTGAATGACAGCAAATAATCGCATTTAAAAACTCGCTCAAAAGTTGCACGCAGCAAAATCAATTGCTGAGTGCAGATTAATTCTTATTGTTATTTACCATCCTGTGAGACTAATAAAACGGCTTATTGATTGCTGTATTCTTTTAGTTTATCGGCACCGTAAAACATCGCAATCGACTCGCTAAAGTCAGCACCTTTTTGATTGCCAGCACCGCCGCAAACACCCAAGATCTGTCCCGTCGTCCACTTACCCATATCAGAGGCAAAATAAAGCACCCCATCAGCAATTTCTTCGGGCGTGCCGGCACGGCTCAAATCAGATTCTTCTATATAATTATCTTGCATGCTTTGCGGCAACGATGCAGCAACAATTTCAGTTGGCACCATACCTGGACGCACACAGTTAACCCGAATACCAAAGGGACCTAGCTCTAAAGCCGCATTTTTAACCAGCATTTCGGCGCCCGCCTTGCTGACACTATAAGGGCCCATAAACTTACTCGGCGCTGCACCCTCTATAGAGGAAATAGAAATAATACTGCCACCATTGGTTTTCATTTTAATTGCCGCATGTTTAATACTCAGCAAATTGCCAATAATGTTTAAATCTAACAGACTACTCCAAGCTGCAACATCAGCATCAATCACCGCATTCGGTAATCCTGTCCCTGCATTTGAAACCATCACATCGAGCTGTCCTTGGTCATTACACGCCGCTGCAACCGCGGCTTCAACCTGTTCCTCAACTGTCACATCACAGGTCTTAAAACGCACTTCGCCGACATGGCCCAAGGCTAACAGCTTATCCGCTGCAGCCTGCAACACATCTTCGCGACGACCAACAATCATAACACTGGCAGCATCTTGCTCTAAAAACCGTTGCGCCACGCCAAACCCCAGGCCTGTTCCACCGCCGGTGACTATGGTATATTTACCGCTCAATAAACCCATTGATTGTTCCTCGATTATGCTTGGCTCTAACAACTAGCTAGTGAATAAAAAACTCTATGCGAGTCTATGCTGACGAGGGACTATTGTCCTCGTTTTTTAACGGTGATTTGGTTAAAGATTTATAAGATTGACAGAAAAGGGGCCTAAAACATAATAAACTAATCAAATATCACGGTTTTATTGCCATCAACTATAACCCTGTCTTCAAGATGGTAACGCAAGCCCTGCGCTAATACGCGGGCTTCAACATCTTTGCCTAAGCGCACCATATCGTCGCGGTCATGCTTATGGCCAACGCGAGCAACATCTTGTTCAAGAATGGGACCTTCATCAAGGTCATCAGTCACATAGTGGCAGGTAGCGCCAATTAATTTCACCCCTCGCTCAAAAGCCTTTTGATAGGGATTTGCGCCGATAAATGACGGCAAAAAACTGTGATGAATATTTATCACTTGTCGCGGGTAGCGAGCACAAAGATCGGGCGGCAAAATCTGCATATAACGGGCTAAAACAATCGTGTCAGCTTGGTAGTGTTGTATTAACCGATCGATTTCTGCAAACCCAGCGGCTTTAGCCTCTGGCTCTTTTGCCATCGGTACATAATGAAAGGGTATGTCGTGCCACTCAACCATACTGCGCAAATTTTCATGGTTTGATATCACGCAGGGAACATCACAGTGCAGATCACCACTGCGCCAGCGATGCAATAAATCGGCTAAGCAATGGGATGCATGGCTGGCCAGCAACACCACTTGGCGACGTTGATTGGAATCACGCAAGTACCATGACATTTGATGGGCATCAGCAATGACTTGAAATTGCTGCTTGAAGGCGTCAAAACTGACCGATAGTGACTGGGCACTAATCTCATTTCGCATGAAGAACTGACCCGAGACAGGGTCGGTATGGTAATTCGCTTCGAGTAATGACCCGCCCTGTTCAGCGATAAAGGCACTCACTTTAGCCACTATGCCAATTTGATCAGGACAGGCAATCACTAAGCGATAACTGTGTTCCACAACGCTACTCCTCGTAAACTTCACTTAATCTGTCTGTTTTTTGAACTATATCAGCATTTTTGGCCAGCTTATAGCCCTATTTGGCCAAGCAATTAGCGGTGCCTTAACCGCCAGCACTGATGTGCAGGTCGACCACGTTCAAAATCAGGGTCTAAAGTGGCTCGAGTTAAATCTTCAACCGCAAACTGACGCGTCAATTCTGGCGCTAACTTAAAGCCACGTTTGTTATTTGAGAAGTATAGACTACCCTCTTCCGTTAGGCGACGCATCGCCAAGCTAATCAAATCGATATGGTCTCGACTAATATCCAGCGTGTGGTCCATTCGCTTAGAGTTAGAGAAGCTAGGAGGATCAAGCAAGATGCAATCAAAGTTCATGTCGCTAGTTTTTAACCACTCACTACAATCCGCTCTCAGCAACTCATGCTGCTCACAGTCAATAGCATTGAGTTCAAAGTTATGCCGTGTCCAGTTCAAATAATTATTCGACATGTCGATACTAAGACTCTGGCTGGCGCCGGCTTTCGCCGCATAGACTGAGGCCGAACCGGTATAACTGAATAAGTTTAGAAAGCGCTTACCCGCAACCTCCTTGGCAATTAATAAGCGAACTGGACGATGATCTAAAAACAAGCCGCTATCTAAGTAGCGCTGCAAATTTATCTTGAATGCATGACCATGCTCTAACACGACTAAGGCTTGATCTGAGGCATCGGTCTTTTGATACTGGCTATTTCCGCGCTGACGTTCTCGTCGCTTAAGGTAGATCTGCTCAAGAGGGCATTCAAATACTGCCGAAACAGCGGCGATGGCATCTTTGACGCGCTTACGAGCCAAACCCGCATCGACCGTCGCTGGCGGTGCATATTCCTGTAAGTGAATATGTAATTCAGGCTGCGCCAGTGTGGCTCGCTTTGGCAGAGGCGTGGGAACATTTTTATAGGGGCTCGCCCCGCTATTCTTTATCGGATAAGCACCGCTGACGTCATCGGACTCTAGGGCTAATTTTTCGACTGCCACATAACAATCAATAGCCATCGCATACTCAGGCAGGTCGGCATCATAAACGCGATAACAGGCATTGGATTGTTTCTTGAGCCAGGGCTTTAAACGTCGCCGGTTTTTTATCAAGCGATTCGCCAGCATGGTGGCATTATCACTTAAATCGTCCACTGATAAAACTTTTTTTCCCCGATCTGTCAGGTCAACAGCAATGCTTTTTTCATCGACCCGATAACGCTGCACTTGGCATTCAATCGCGCCATTGTAAAGCCTATGTTGTCGCCAACTGCGTAATCCTGTTTGCCAACCTAAATCTTTATTGCCAGTGAAAACGCTAGCCTGCCAGCCCATACACGATTGCTTAAGCAAGCGACCTAGCTGCTGATAGACAGGAATTAATTCATCAACTTCACCTAAACGCTCGCCATAGGGTGGATTCACCACTAACAGGCCAGGCAAAATATCATCTGGCAACGATAAGCGGTCAATCGCCGTCACTTTAACGGTTAAACAATCCGTCAAACCCGCTAATGCAATATTTTCGTTTGCCAGCGCAACCGTTCGTGGGTCTATATCGAAACCAAGCAGCGTATTCGTTAGTTGATTACAACCTTCATCCGCCGCAAGCGCTTGCAGCTTCATGACCTGTTGCCAAACCGCATCGTCATAATTAGAGAACTGAGTTAAACACCAATGACCATTACCCACCAAGCCACGAGCACGCAAAAAGGTTGGCGGGATATTGGCCGCAATGAGTGCAGCCTCAATTAATAGCGTACCGGAACCGCACATAGGGTCGACAAAACTGCCTCCCGACTCTGCAATCGCCGGCCAATCACTTTGCAGTAAAATGGCCGCTGCCAAATTTTCTTTTAAAGGAGCCGCACCCCCTCGACTTCGATAGCCTCGCTGATGCAAGCTTTCACCAACTAAATCAAGAGCCAATGTGAAACGGCCATTGAACAAGCGACCATAAACCAAAATATCAGGTCGCTGCTCATCAATGACCAGACGCTGGTTGACGCTACTTAAAAAACTATCATTAATGGCGTCTTTAACGCGCTTTGCGCCAAATCGTGAATCCCGAATATCTGCCGATGTACCATTAAAATCGACTAATAGTGTTTTATCGGCAGAAAAATAGCTGTTCCACGGTAAGGCAGTAATACTGTCGTAAAGAGCTTGCTCAGAATCGATTCGATTGCGTAATAACAACAGCGCAACGCGATTCGCTAGCCGCGACCACAAACAAACTTTATAAGAAGTCGCTAGGTCAGCTTTAAAATAGCAAGCAGCAACAGACTCCTGCACCTCAACCGCTCCTAGTCGAGCCAATTCTAAACCTAACTGATGCTCTAAGCCTTTTGGGCAAGTAGCAATGTATGACTCAAAAGATGTACTCACTTACGGTTCCTGACGAGCTAATCGAATAGCCGTAGCGGCGTCGCGCACAAGTCGAGGGCCTTGGTAGATCAAGCCACTGTATATCTGCACCAAATCTGCACCCGCTGCAATTTTAGCTGCCGCTTGCTCACCTGAATGAATGCCGCCAACCCCAATAATCGCTATTTGACCATCGATATGATCTGCTAACTTTGCAACTACCTCCGTCGAGCGCTCAAATAATACTTGACCACTTAAGCCGCCGGCTTGATGACCGTATGGATGGCCTTCGACTAAACGCTTATCAATCGTGGTATTGGTCGCAATGATGCCATCGATACCTTGCTCTACAAGTTGGTCGGCGACGTTAAGAAGGTCAGTGTCGGCCATGTCAGGCGCAATTTTAACCAATAGCGGTACACGTTTACCTTCTCGCTCTGCAAACTCGGAGCGGGCTTGTGTCACTTGCGCTAGCAACGCCGCTAACTCATCACCAAACTGTAAGTCGCGTAAACCCGGTGTATTCGGTGATGACAAGTTAATCGTAATATAATCGGCTAAGGGCGCCACGGCAGTGATGCATTGCAAGTAATCATTCACCGCGCCTGCCGCCGAGGTCAATTTATTTTTGCCAATATTAATTCCCAGTGGACAGTCAATGCCTGATTGACGCACAGCCTTAACGCGAGTAATTAAGGCGTCTAAACCGTTATTATTAAACCCCATACGATTAATGATTGCTTGCTGTTCAACTAATCGGAACATACGCGGCTTGGGGTTACCCGCCTGCGGCTTAGGGGTGACGGTTCCGACTTCTAAAAAGCCAAAACCCAGAGACGCCATGCCCCGAATAGCCGTGCCATTCTTATCCAAGCCCGCAGATAAACCAACGCGATTAGGAAACTGAAGGCCGAGTAATTCTAAGGGGTCTTCGACTCGGGCAGGCATTAGCCTTCCGGCTAGACCGCTGTTGCCGGCCAAGCCTAAGCTACTCATCGTTAAATCATGCGCCCGCTCAGGATCGAGAGAAAACAATAATGGTCGAATCAATTTATACATAAGACCTACAAAAAATACGATTATCGGTGAACATGTTGATTAGTTTACCATGGCTCATTACTCTAAGCAGTTGTCATCTCTGTTAAATAAGGCCGACTCATGGTTGATTTACCAGCATTAATAACTTCATACAAAAATAGTCATCGGAGCTAGGCAGCAGTTTGCGCCCTATTTATGCGATTCACTGTTAATAACCGGATATTCTCACCTCCCTACACATTCACTCATATAAGGCGTCATTTTTTTATCTGTCAGCAGCCAAAACCCCATAAAAAAGGTTTTTTTTCCTAAACAACTCAATTATTTCAACTAACTGATTCAAAAGCTTTATAATTGTTAAAATAACGATCCCGCTTTGCCCCTTCTCGTTGCTAACCCGACCAACAGAATAGCAAGCATTGATTATTCGATAAATACACCAACTATACCGCTCGAGATAAAACTCACTATGAAAAAAAGCAGTTCAGCAAAACCAGTAAGTAAACAAACGACAATCCAGGAAGAGCTGGGGGTCAAATTAATGACCGCCAAACACTCTGTAATCAAAAAGCTGAAAAAAGAGTACCCCACTTCTATTCACGGCGATAAATTTTGGAGCTCCAGTTATTTATTGATGGACTATTTGAATGATAATCCGCCGAAAAAGAACGCAAACATTCTCGAGATAGGCTGTGGCTGGGGGCTAACAGCGATCTACTGTAGCAAGCAATTTGGATGTGATGTGACAGGTGTTGACGCCGATCCTGATGTATTTCCATACTTACAAGCCCATGCAGGTTTAAATGAAGTTTATATCAAACCACTGGTTAAAACATTTGATCAACTGGATGTAAAAACATTGTCTGAATATGACCTAATTATTGGTGGTGATATTTGCTTTTGGGACAGCTTAAATGATACTTTATTTGAGCTCTTCCAACGCGCCAAAAAAGCCGGTGTAAGCAAGGCAATTATCGCTGACCCTCAGCGACAGCCATTTGTTGATCTTTGCGCAAGACTTGACGACAATTTTAGCCACGAAGTGTGGGATTGGGAATTACCAGCGCCTACTCCAGCTAATGGCGATATTTTGGTTGTCGACTTTGACAAAAGCTAAACAACACTGCCTAAACCGATAGATAATGACTCGCCATGATTAAAGTTAGCCGTAAAACGGACAGTGAAGACACCATTACCACCCTTATTTTATCGCCCGACAGGTCCTTGGATTGGGACGGCAATAAACGCGTCATATGGTCATTAGGGGGCGTGTGTATTGGCATTGCCATGGGCTTTACTATTATTGCAGGCGCCTGGGTAATGCTGCCCTTCGCAGGTCTTGAAGTGTTAATCCTGAGCCTTGCGCTCTACTACGTGTCTTGGAAGCTTAGCTACCGGCACGTTTTAACCCTCAGCAATAAACAATTGATTATTGAAAAAGGTGTTTACCGACCTAAAGGGAAGTGGGTTTGGGAAAAACAAGCCACACGTTTAGTGACCAGAGCACCCAAGCATGACTGGGAAGCACAAGGTTTGACGCTGATTAACGATAATGAGGAGGTCAATATTGGCGACTTTCTCAGCCAGAGCGACGCCAATGAATTGATTGCCTTTTTAAAAGGCGAGATACTGGTTACTCAATCTTTTAAATCAATTTAGACTCATTGCCAAATTGTCGCGGCCAAGGCCAGCATTGCTCTCTTTTGATCCACTCGCAATGGATAAACAAATGTGAATTTATTATTACTCGATCCATCAGAATTGTCACCTGACAACAGCACAACATTGTGCGGAAGAAGAGCCGAACATATCTGCCATACCTTAAATGCCCAAGTGGGCAACTCATTGAGCGCAGGCATTATTAATGGTGAGTATGGAAACGCAAAGATTACTCATATTAATACTGAAAAAACAGAAGTCATCTTGCACTTTAGACCCAATCAAAACAAGCCAAAGCAACAGAGTCCCACCACAC
>PBSZ01000025.1 GCA_002726445.1 Cellvibrionales bacterium
ATAAGTGGAAATTTTCGGGTCAGATTATTGCCGTTGCTATTTTTTTAATGGGCAATATAGAGATTACTAAAACGCCTTTTTTGGGCCTGGGCAATATGGCGCCAATGCTGAGTTACGGCATTATGGCATTATTTATCTTGGGTGTTACCAATGCAGTGAACTTAACCGATGGGCTTGATGGTTTAGCGGCAGGGAGCAGTCTGCTGGGTTTAGGCTTTATTGCTTACTTAAGTGTTTTGTCGGGTGATCTTTCAATCACTCTTATTGTGGCGGCGATAGTTGGGTCTATTTTGGGTTTTTTACGCTTCAATACCCATCCAGCCAGCGTATTTATGGGCGATGCAGGCAGTCAATTTCTCGGTTATTTGGCCGCCTGCTTAGCTATTTTAGTCACTCAGTCAGAGGCTTCTGCCGTGAGCCCTGCATTGGCGGTATTGATCGTCGGCATGCCTATTTTAGATACCTTAATGGTGATGACCTTGCGAATAAAAGACGGTAAGTCACCATTTTATCCCGACAGGCGGCATATTCACCATCAATTATTAGATATAGGCTTAAAGCATTACCAAGCGGTCGCCGTACTGTATTTGTTGAATTTTGCTTTACTGTTAACCGCCTATGCTTGTCGATTTGAATCAGATGCGATGGTCTTAGCTTGTTATTTATTCTTTTCATTATCGACGCTGCTGGTGATTACAGCGCTGAGTAAATCCAACCTTTTGCAGCATAGGCGATCGTTACATTCGGAGAGGGATAGAAGAAATAACTTCTTAAGAAAAGCCTCATGGATGTATCATCATGGGCCGACGGTATTGCAGTATATGCTTGGTATCACATGGCTGATGTTGCTTGTTTCGATTGGCCCGCAAGAGTTTTATTTAGGCGCTATTTCTTTATTCGCAGCCGCACTTATTATTATTACTTATCAATATCCCGATGAATATCGATTATTCTCTAGGGTTATCTTATACTCAGCCTCAATATTATCAATATTTGCTGGCGTCTATCAAGCAATGACACTTTCTGTCAATGTGGGTTTTGAAATATTGTGGGTAGATTTTTTCCTATTGATACTCATAGTTATGCTTGGCTTATCCATTAGAATGACTCGTAGAGAGTTATTTCACTTAGATACTCAAGATATTTTAGTCTTATTAGTGCTTTTAGCAGCGAGTTTTTTAGTGGTCAGTTTTGACAGTGATAGTTTACTTATTAATGCGGCTGTCCGCGTTTCTGTGATGCTCTATGCGGCTGAGTTTATTATTAATCGGTGCGAGAAGGTCGTCATTTCCAAATTTTTTGCTTTATGTGTTTTTTTGATAATCGGTATTAAAAGTTTTTTTTAAAAATATTTATTATAAAGGTGCCACTCTTATGTTAATTAATAGCCTTAAATCAATCGCTCTGCTTCTATTCGTGACTGTGAGTTTAATTGCTTGCAGTGGTGGTGAGAATCGTCAAGCAAAATATCTTGAGCGCGCAAAAAATTATCTTGAGCAAGAAAATTATGATAAAGCGCGCATTGAGGCAAAAAATGTTTTGCAGATCAATCCTAAAAATGCTGCTGCGAGACAAGTGCTGGGCGAGATAAATTTCGTCGATGGCGATATCAGAAAAGCTTACGGTAATTTTCTATCGGTGTTAGATTTAGAGCCAGAAAATATCGAGGCCAATATAGCGATGGCGCGGATTTATATTGGCGTCAGAGATTACCTAAAGGGTTTAGAGCATTGTGATACGGTTTTGGCAGTCGAGCCTGAGAATGCTGAAGCGATGAATTTTAAGGCGCTTTTACTCACCGCCAATGGTGATGAAGAACAAGGGCAAATCATGGCAGAGCAGGCGTTAGCAATTGACCCTGGTTTAACTGAGGCGCTGGGGGTGGTCGTTCAAAAACTGTTTAATACCGAAGATTTTGACCAGGCGCTTGAGATTTTAGAGCGAGGCCAGGCGGCTAACCCTAGAGAAACGCGTATTACCTCGATGAAAATATCGCTGTTTGAATCGATGGATAGGCAGGAAGAGGTTGAAGCTGAACTCAAAAAGCTGTTTGAACAGTACCCAGAAGAGCAACGTTATGCGACAACATTAGCACGCTATTATGTGCGTGAGGGAAAAATCGATGCTGCTGAGTCTGCATTGCGAACATTTTCTGAACTGAACGAGGAGGATGCTTCTGCTAAGTTGGCAGTCATCTCTTTCTTGCTTCAGCAGCGAACAAAAGAAGATGCTATTGCTGAGGCGCAGGCACTGATAAAAGATGATCCTGATCAAAGTGATTTTTACCTTGCCTTATCTGAATTGCATTTATTTACCGGCGATGTTGAGAATGGTCGAAAAGTATTAAACACCTTAGTTGATAGAGACCCACGCAGTGTTGGTGCCATTAATGCGCGTAATGTATTAATTGATACCTTTTTGAAAGAAGAGGATAAAGAATCGGCTATGAGCTTGCTTGATGAGGTGCTTGATATTGAGCCAGAAAATATTACCGCCCTATTGAAACGTGCGCAGATGGTGCTGTTAAATGGGGAGGCTAAAGAAGGGATAGCTGATTTACGGGTAGTGCTTAAAAATGAGCCTGATTCCTTACCGGCTTTAAAGTTGTTGGCAGGTGCCCAGGAGTTAGAAGGCAGAGGTGATTTGGCGCTGGATAATATGAAGAAAATTATTGCCTTAGAGGAGCCAGCATTAGAGACTTTCGCTAATGCAGCACGCATCGCCTTAGCACTTGAACAATATAAAGAAGCTGAAGGCTTTATTCGTGAGGCCTTAAAGTTAGATGAAGACAACACAAGTTTAGTGTCAAATTTAATTAAATTATTAGTTTTAAAAGAAGATTATGACTCGGCGAAAAAATTCGCGGATCAATTAATCGCTACTGACACATCAAAAGCCTTAGGGTATTTCCTCAAAGCTAATTTAGAGCTAAGGCTAGAAGAGTTTTCTGCAGCTACAGCAAATTTAAAAAAATCGCTGGCCAGCGAGCCTAAAGGGGTTGAATCATTAACGGCTTTATCCAGCCTGATCACTCAGGAGCAAGGCATTGAAGAAGCACTCAGCTTTGTCGACGCCCATTGTAAGCAGTATCCCGAGCAGGCACATTGCCACTATATTTTAGGCACTTTATTGGCTCAGAATGGACAGCTGGATAATGCCATTGTGACCATTGAGAAGGCCATTACGCTCAATGATCAATTGCTACCGGCGTATCGCCAGTTGGCTAAGATTTATGGTGTTAAGCGTGATATTAATGGTGTGGTTAAAATCTTGCGTCGAGGTTATGACAGTACCAACCAGCCATCATTAGCGTTTGATCTCGCTTCTTTTCATTATCAGGTACAAAATTATCAAGCAGCCAGTGAGATTTATGAAGAACTAATTGATCAAAATGATGAGGCACTTTCGGCGAAAAATAATTTGGCTATGATCTATGCACAGCAGTTACGCTCACCTGAAAATTTGAAAAAAGCGCTGGCTTTAACGGCCGATCTACAAGACTCTGAAAACCCCGCTTTTCTAGATACCGTTGGCTGGGTGTTTTACTTAACGGGTGATTACGAAAGGGCCTTAACCTATGTTCAGGCGGCGGTCGATAAAATAGGCAGCGCTGCAGAGCTGCAATACCATTTGGGTATGATATTTTTAAAACTGGGTGATATTGAAAGTGGCAAAACGCATTTGACGCTTGCCGTTGAAGATGAAAATGCTCGTTATAATGGTTTTGATATTGCTGCAGCAACGTTGGCTGAACTGAAAACTGAAGGATAAGAACAGTGAGTTTCAAAGTACTATCGGTGTTTGGCACGCGTCCTGAAGCAATTAAAATGGCGCCAGTGGTACTGGCGCTTCAGGCCAGTCAACAACTCGAGGCAAAGGTATGCGTGACCGCCCAGCATCGTCAAATGTTAGATCAAGTGCTGGGTCTGTTTAACATCACACCCGATTATGATTTAGACGTGATGCAAGCAAATCAAGATCTTTACGATATTACCTCGCGTATTCTATTGGGCTTGCGAAATGTGTTAAAGGATTATCAGCCAGACTTAGTGCTCGTTCACGGTGATACAACCACCTGTTTTGCTGTCAGCTTGGCGGCTTTTTATCAGCAGATTCCAGTCGGCCATGTAGAAGCGGGTCTGCGAACGGGTGATATGTTAGCGCCCTTCCCAGAAGAGGCGAATCGAAGCTTAGTCGGCCGTTTGGCGCAGCATCACTTTGCACCGACCGAATTATCCCGACAAAATCTATTAAGTGAGTCGATTGATGACCAGCAGATTACTGTAACCGGAAATACTGTCATTGATGCTTTGCTATGGGTTAAACAGCGTTTAGCTTCTTACGATGACTCGGTTTGGCAATCTGCGATTGGTGAATCTCTGTTTGCTCGTTTGCATAATAATGATACTCCTATGGTGTTAATAACCGGGCATCGTCGCGAAAACTTTGGCCAAGGTTTTGTTGATTTATGTTCGGCAATAAAATATTTGGCCGAAGCACATTGCGATTGGGAGTTTGTCTATCCAGTCCATTTAAATCCAAATGTGCAGCAGCCGGTGTATGATATTCTAGCGGGCTTGGCGAATGTCAGTTTAATCGATCCGCAAGATTATTTGCCTTTCACGTGGTTGATGAATCGTAGCAGCCTAATTCTAACCGACTCGGGGGGTATCCAAGAGGAGGCGCCGTCATTGGGCAAGCCAGTACTGGTGATGCGCGATGTCACCGAGCGGCCAGAAGCTGTTGAGGCAGGCACAGTGCGGTTGGTGGGTACTGACAAAGCTGAAATCATTCAGCATGTTGAAGGTGTTATGCTGGATTCTGCCACCTACCAAACTATGTCTAAAGCCCATAATCCCTATGGTGACGGTCAAGCCGCCGCACGTATCGTAAAGGTTATAGAGTCACTTTAGCCGTTAAATCGACCATCATCAGTTACTTTGCCAGCGCTGATAGAATGGCTTTTATTGTTTTCTCTTCAGCAACTGATCATAAAGCACTTTTTATCCCGCTTGGCTAGTTACCCAGCCCCAGTGCTGTGAGATAATACTCTCTGAAACCAAGAAGGGGGTCAAATTGTGGATATCAAGCAATACATGCAGGGCTTAGGTGAGCAAGCCCGACAAGCCAGCCGCGCCATGTCTGCCGCCGATTCTGGCGCCAAAAACGCCGCTTTATTAGCCATTGCTCAGCGCATTCAGGCAAGCCGTGAAGCACTGATGGCAGCCAATACTGACGATATGGCTGCCGCCCATGCGAATGGCTTAGAGCCGGCGTTATTAGATCGTTTAGAGCTCACTCCGGCAAGAATTGATGCAATGCTCGAAGGTATTGAGCAGGTCGCTGCCTTAGCGGATCCTGTGGGCGCGCTAACCGACCTTTTTGCCAGACCATCGGGTATTCAAGTGGGTAAAATGCGCGTGCCTTTGGGTGTCATTGGTATCATTTATGAATCGCGTCCTAATGTGACAGTGGAAGCGGCTAGCTTATGCCTTAAATCCGGTAACGCGGTTATTTTACGCGGTGGCTCCGAGGCGCTGCGTTCTAATCGAGCGATTGCCCAGTGCATTTGCGATGGGCTGGCCGATGCACATCTTCCGGCAGCCGCGGTTCAAGTGGTGGAAACCAGTGATCGAGCCGCGGTGGGTGAGTTAATTACCATGCCGGACTATGTCGACGTCATTGTGCCACGCGGTGGCAAGGGGCTCATTGAACGCATCAGTCAAGATGCTCGTGTACCAGTGATTAAGCATCTCGATGGCAATTGCCATGTTTATATTGATGACGATGCGGACCTTGATATGGCCTTAAATATTGCTGTGAATGCCAAGACCCAGCGCTATGGCACTTGCAANACGGCNGAGTCCGTNTTGGTGGCNAGTNCTGTCGCNGCTGATTTTTTGCCGCGTNTAGCCGCAGCTTTGCACNNNCATCACGTCGAGATGCGGGTCTGCGAGCGCAGTAAATCGATTATNTCTGGGGCCGATAGTGCCGTGCCGTTAGTTGACGCTTCCGACAGTGATTGGTATGAAGAATATTTAGCTCCTATTTTAGCCATTAAAGTGATTGATGGTGTTGAGCAAGCTATCGAGCATATTAATCATTACAGCTCGCAGCACAGTGAAACGATTGTCACCGATCATTATCAGCGCGCGATGAATTTTATCCGGCAGGTTGACTCAAGTTCGGTGATGGTCAATGCATCAACGCGATTCGCCGATGGTTTTGAATACGGCTTAGGTGCTGAGATTGGTATCTCAACCGATAAAATACACGCTCGTGGCCCAGTAGGTCTCGAAGGCTTAACGTCGCAAAAGTTTGTGGTGCTGGGCAGTGGTCAGATTCGAACCTAATGGTGCAGACAAATAGTCATTACTCGACTGCAAGCATTAAGCGTATCGGTGTTTTTGGCGGTACTTTTGACCCCGTGCATCTGGGGCATATGGGGTCTGCCAAAGCTTTACTGACCGCGCAGGGTTTGGATGAAATCTACTTTATGCCTTGCCTGCAGCATCCGCATGATAAGCGGCCGATGGCAAATGCCGAACAACGCTTGGCTATGTTAAACTTAGCCGTGCAAGGGCAGTCATCTTTTCACGTTGACGATCGAGAATTGGCTCGCTCAGGTAAATCATTTACGGTTGATAGCCTGATCGATATTCGCGAAGAGGTTGGCGAGCAAGCGGTACTGTTATTTTTTTTAGGTAGCGATGCGTTTGCTCAGTTCCATCGTTGGCAGCGCTGGGAAACTATTTTTTCTTTAGCGAACGTCGCAGTGATTGAGCGCGCGAATGCGCAATCAGTTCAGGCAATTGAATCGTTGGAGCTTAAGCAAAAAATTAATCAAGCGGTTGATTTTGTAGACGCGCCACACGGACAAATCACCATTGCTTCACTGCCGCCATATCCGGTTTCATCAACCTTATTGCGTGAGCAATTATTGCAAGCGTCGACAAGTTCGTCGCTATTAACTGAGTTTATGTCGCCGCAAGTATTAGATTATATTTACCAACAACACTTATATCGTTAGTGATATGAAATTTAGGAGTTAATAACAGTACAGTGAGTAATGAAAAATTAAAAAACACCATTATTACGGCTTTAGAGGACCTTAAGGCTAACGATATTGCCGTTTTGTCGGTTGCTGAATCTTCAACAGTAACCGATTGGATGGTGATCGCTAGTGGCACCTCTAATCGCCATGTGAAGGCCTTGGCTAATAATGTAGAAGTGGAGGCAAAGCAGAGTGGCTTTAAGCCTCTTGGTGCTGAAGGCAATGATACGGCTGAATGGGTATTGGTTGATTTTGGTGATGTGATTGTCCATGTTATGTTGCCGAGTACACGAGAGTTTTACGATTTAGAAAGCTTGTGGACCTTAAAGCCACTGTAGTTTTTTAGGGTAGGCTTCATTATGCAGATAACCATTGTTGCTATTGGTAATAAAATGCCTGCTTGGGTCAATGCTAATTGCGATGAATATTTCCGTCGTATGCCAAAGGATTTTTCGCTGAAATTAATTGAGTTGCCTGCACAAAAGCGCAGTAAAAACCAATCGATCGACGCTATTCGACGAAAGGAAACTGAGCGGTTGCTTGCTGCCGTGCCAGACAGAAATAATATTGTTGCTCTTGATGAGCGAGGCCAGCCCATAAGTACCCGCTTGTTGGCAAAAAAACTTCATGGCTGGCAGTTAGATGGCCAAGATATTTGCCTGTTAATTGGTGGGCCTGATGGAATCGACTTTTCCGTCTTTGCGGAGGGGAAAAAAGCGAAGTCACTGGGTCCTGAATGGCGATGGTCGCTTTCTCCGCTGACTTTTCCGCACCCCTTGGTGCGGGTTATTGTCGCTGAGCAATTGTATCGCGCATGGAGCGTGAGTGCTGGCCATCCCTATCATAGGGAGTGACAGCATCGCTTGAATAGGTACAATACCTTTATATGCAAAATTATGCAGCAGTCAAAGACAGTGATCATGAGAAGCGAATTTTTGGTCGTAGAATAACGGTATCCATTGTAATTGTAGCGTTTATTTTTCTGGCCTTAGCGGCTCGTTATGCTGAATTGCAATTGTTGAATTATCAGACTTTTGTTACTCAGTCAGAAAATAATCGCGTACATGTTCAGGCTTTAGCGCCAAATCGCGGCCTTATTTTTGATAATAATGGCCGGTTACTTGCAGCTAATCAGCCTAGCTATAATCTGGTTGTCGTTAAGGAGCGGGTCGATAACCTCGAGCAAGTGTTGTTAGACTTACAACAGCTATTTGATATTGACGTGAAAAGTATTGCAAAGTTTAAACGTCGCTTGGTTCGTCGAGCGCCTTATCAAGCGGTCCCTCTAAAATTTAAACTGACTGAAGACGAGATCAGTCGTTTCGCAGTCAATCGCTATCGTTTGGCGGGGATCGAAATAAAAGCGCAGTTAGTGCGTCATTATCCGCAAGGCGAAAACTTTACACACGTATTAGGCTATGTCGGACGAATTAATGCTGCTGATCAGGCAATAATTTCATCGTTAGAAAAAAATAAGTCCGATTATGCGGCGACTGATTATATCGGTAAGCTGGGTCTCGAACGATTTTATGAGACAGCCTTGCATGGCCAAGTAGGTTCTCAGCAGGTTGAAACCAATGCACATGGGAAAGTACTGCGTGTTTTGGGTCAGACAAAACCTCAGCCAGGTGTCGATCTTCATCTTTACCTTGATGCCGATTTGCAGCGAAAGATCACCACTTTAATGGGTGATAGAAGGGGCTCAGTGGTAGTCATTGATCCTAGTACCGGCGGTATTCTTGCGATGGTCAGTACACCTTCTTATGACCCCAATCCTTTCGTCACAGGCATCTCGACTGTCAACTATGCGAAGCTAAAGGATTCGATTGATTTGCCGCTTTTTAATCGCTCTTTGCAGGGCCAGTACCCACCAGGATCGACGATTAAGCCAATTATTGGTTTAGCTGGTCTGCATTATCAGGTCATTACCGCTCATTCTACGGTGCCTGATCCGGGTTGGTACCAACTGCCAAACGATGATCGGTTTTATCGCGACTGGAAACGTGAGGGTCACGGCCATAAGGTTAATTTGCATGATTCCATTGCGCAAAGTTGTGATGTGTTTTTTTATGACCTTGCTTATCAGTTGGGCGTTGACAAGATCCATGACTTTTCGCGCTTATTTGGCCTAGGTATTCGCTCTGGCATCGATTCAACTAGCGAGCGAAGTGGCTTGTTACCTTCGAGGCAATGGAAGAAAGCTAAGAAGCGTGAACCTTGGTTTCCCGGTGAAACCTTAAATATTGGTATTGGTCAGGGCTATATGTTGACTACCCCAGTTCAGCTGGCGGTTGCGACGGCGACGATT
>PBSZ01000026.1 GCA_002726445.1 Cellvibrionales bacterium
TTCAGACGCTTTCAAGATACCTTCAATGTCACCACCTAAGTCAATGACAGCGGCTTTAATGTCCACTGATTTGACAGTGCCCTTAACAATTTTACCTTTGTCGTTATCCGCAACGAAGTCTGAGAATGGATCTTCCTCTAATTGCTTAACGCCTAATGAAATGCGCTCTCTTTCTGAGTCAATGGCCAAGATAACAGTTTCTATCTCATCACCCTTATTGTAAGCACGAACCGCCTCTTCACCGGCTTCAGTCCATGAGATATCCGACAGGTGAACTAAGCCATCAATATTGCCTGTTAAGCCAATAAAGATACCAAAGTCAGTGATGGATTTAATCGTGCCTGAAATCTTGTCACCTTTTGCATGCTCAGAACCGAAAGCATCCCAAGGATTTTGTTGACACTGCTTGATCCCCAAAGAAATTCGACGACGTTCTTCATCGATATCGAGAATCATCACATCCACTTCATCACCTAAATTGACAATCTTAGAAGGATGAACATTTTTGTTGGTCCAGTCCATTTCAGATACGTGAACCAAACCTTCAACGCCCGTCTCAAGCTCGGCAAAACAACCGTAATCTGTCAGGTTAGTGATGACGCCCTTAACAATGGTGTTTTGTGGATAGCGACCTTTAATATCGCCCCATGGATCCTCACCCAATTGTTTCAAGCCTAGAGAAACACGGTTTTTCTCACGATCAAACTTCAAGACTTTAACTTCTATTTCGTCGCCAACATTGACGATCTCACTCGGATGCTTGATACGCTTCCAAGCCATATCCGTGATGTGGAGTAGGCCATCAATACCGCCGAGATCAACGAAAGCACCGTAGTCAGTAAGATTTTTAACCACGCCAGTGACGCGTTGACCTTCCTCAAGATTCTCAAGTAACTGATCACGCTCAACACTGTTGGCTTGTTCCATAACGGCACGGCGAGAAACCACGACGTTGTTACGTTTTTCGTCAAGCTTAATGACTTTAAATTCTAACGGCTTGCCTTCAAGGTGACTGGTATCACGTATCGGTCTAACGTCAACCAGTGAACCCGGTAAGAAGGCGCGAATGGTTTTCACATCAACCGTGAAACCGCCTTTGACCTTTCCATTGATGACACCGGTAATAATTTCTTCTGCTTCAAACGCCTGTTCAAGCACTTTCCAGGCTTCGGCGCGTTTGGCTTTTTCGCGTGAAAGTTTTGTTTCGCCGAAACCATCTTCTACAGCTTCTAAGGCGACTTGGACCATGTCACCGATTGCAACGGTAATCTCACCGTTTTCATCAAAGAATTGGCTACGTGGAATAACGCCCTCTGATTTTAGGCCGGCGTGGACTGTGACCCAGTCATTATCGATATCAAGAATGACACCGGTAATGATGGCACCAGGGTGCATTTCAATTGTTTTTAAACTTTCTTCGAATAAATCTGCAAAGCTTTCGCTCATAGTGAATAAACCTTAGGTAAGGCGGTCAGCAACGCAATCAGATGGGGTAAAAAAAGCCCAGACTGATGGTTATCTGTCCGATCCATGCAACCAGCGCGCATGGAGCAGTCAATAAATGTCAGTTAAGGGCGTGCTGGCAAAAATACCGCTTAACTAACGCTAGTGTGAAACTCAACACAAACACTACTCAGTGAAAGAGCTGAACTATATTGATTTATTTCAATATAGATTTTAAATTAATTAATTTTCAATCACTTAATCTATATCAGCGATCGACTTTTTGCCTCACTGATGATCGTTTCACACACTTGATCAATACTTAGCGTGGTGCTATCAACGATCAAAGCATCCCCTGCAGGGCGCAATGGTGACACGGCACGTTCCATATCGGCGCGGTCTCGAGCCTCTATTGCCTCAGTAAGGCGCGCGAGATTACCACTTTGGCCGTTATCGAGCAACTGTTTATAACGCCGTTTTGCCCTTTCTGCCACAGAAGCCGTTAAATAGATTTTTAACGGCGCATACTCAAACACCACCGTCCCCATATCGCGGCCATCAGCCACTAAGCCAGGTAATTCAGCAAATACCCGCTGCCGCGAGAGCAAAGCCAATCTTGCCGAAGCGATTGCAGCCACTTTCGAGGCGGCCATGCCAACATCTTCTGAGCGGAGTTCGGCAGTGACATCATCACCTTCAAGAAAAGCCCGAATACCCTCTTGTCCCTCAACCGAGCTAAAGCGAACATCTAAAGCGCTAGCCATGACTTCTATGGCGGCCTCATTATCAAGCGCGACATGATGATTAATGGCGGATAATGCAAGCAAGCGGTACAACATGCCACTGTCAAGCAAATGCCAAGACAAGGTTTCAGCAATCTGCTTACAAACGGCACCCTTGCCCGCTCCGCCCGGACCATCGACCGTGATAATAGGCACTGACTTTGTCATAGGCATCTCAATCACTCGCTCAATCTTCTACTATTAATTGAAAACCCACCGAACACGCTAAACTGGCAAAATTAGGAAATGAAGTGGCTACGTTATCGCATTCATGAATGACGATCTTCGACGAGGACCGTAAACTGGCCACAGCAAATGCCATAGCGATGCGATGATCATCATGGCTTTGCACTTCAACCTGCTCATGCACTGCGCCCAAACGGCCACCCTTTATCATTGCACCATCGGTGGTGCCCTTAGCCTCAATCCCAAGCACCACTAAGCCATCCACCATCGCCTGAATTCGATCACTCTCTTTGACACGTAACTCTTCAGCGCCGGTTAAAACTGTTGTGCCTGCCGCGCAAGCCGCCGCAATAAATAAAACCGGAAACTCATCAATCGCTAAAGGTACCAGCGGCTCGGGAATATCGATGCCCACTAAAGGGGCGTATTGAACACGAATATCCGCCACTGGCTCACCACCAACAAGATGCTCATTGCTAAGACTAATATTAGCGCCCATTAATTCAAGAATCTGAATCACGCCGGTTCGGGTAGGGTTTAAACCCACGTGTCTTAGAGTAAGATCAGAGTCGGGTACGATAGATGCCGCCACCATAAAAAATGCAGCTGAGGAGATATCAGCAGGAATATCGATGGTACTGGCTTTTAATTGGCCGCCGCCAGTCAGACTGGCACAGGCACCATCACGATTTAAAGCATAGCCCATGCCCGCCAGCATGCGCTCAGTATGATCGCGCGTGGGGGCGGGTTCAGTCGTTGACGTTTGCCCCTCTGCATACATGCCGGCCAATAAGACGCATGACTTCACCTGCGCACTGGCCATAGGCAAATCGTAATCAATGCCTTTTAAAGTCGCGCCCCCATTTAAAGTTATCGGTGGGCGGCCTTGGTCTGCGGTTTCAATATCCGCACCCATCAAGCGCAAAGGGTCTGCTACGCGAGCCATCGGTCGCGAAGATAAGGAACTGTCGCCTGTCAAGGTGACAGAAAAATTTTGACCGGCTAACAAACCCGCAAGCAATCGCATAGAGGTGCCGGAATTACCCAAATAAAGCGCTTCTTTGGGGGCCTTCAAGCCGTTCATGCCCACACCGTGAACGATAACATGGCCGTTGTCAGGGCCTTCAATATTGACCCCCATCGCTCTAAATGCGGCTAAGGTGGCTAAGGCATCTTCACCTTCTAAAAACCCTTTAATTTCTGTTTTTCCATCGGCCAATGAGCCAAACATAATGGAGCGATGAGAGATAGATTTGTCGCCTGGCACGCGAATATCACCGACCACTGGCTTTTGCTCTGGCGAATTTGAACCTGTAATAAACTTCACGCTAGTGCTTCCTAAATAATTAAATAATTTACACGCATAATACCAGCTATTGCTTAACGCTTAGACTGATCACTTCTTGTCGCTAAAGCAGTAACAAATTCGTCGCGTGAGCGCTTTACATCAGTAAAGATATCTTCTAAACCTTGGCCATCATCGGCTGCTATTAAGGCACGCAAATGCAGCACTTGCTGCTCAAAACCATCGAGAGCATGGGTTAATTCTGTCTTATTAGCCAATAAAATTTCCCGCCACATTCTAGGCTCGGAACTGGCGATACGGGTAAAATCGCGCAAGCCGCCAGCGGCGAAATTGAAGACGTCTAAGGCATCGTCTGCGGCTGTTAGCTGCGCCACAATGGCATAGGCTAAAAAATGGGGTAAATGGCTGGTCAGCGCCAAAATACGATCATGATCTTCTACCGACATGGCCGATACTTCCGCACCGACTGCCTGCCAAAGCTGACTGACTTTCGCCAGTAAGTGGGCATCTGTGGCTGGCGTCGCATCGGGCTGATCAATAAGAATCACGCGATGATGCTGGTATAGGTCAACGTTGGCCGCCGCCACACCACTGCGCTCTGATCCGGCAATGGGGTGACCTAAAATAGCATTCGAGGGTATAGAGCCAAAATGCGCGGTTAGACTATCAGCAATATTGCCTTTAACACTTGCAACATCTGTCACCGCGGTGGTAACTGGCACTTGCTCTAACACCTGCTGCATTACTGACTCAGCTAAAATAGTCGGCGTTGCCACCACGACACAATCAGCGCCCGCTAAAGCGGTTGACAAATCGCCCTGCGCCTCATCGATAACACCATTAGCTAAAGCCGTTTGTAAAGTGGCATCCGTTCGGCTCCAGCCGACTACGGTGCCGACAACACCGGCTTGCTTAGCCGCCAGCGCCAACGAACCGCCCATCAAACCCACGCCTAAAATCACTAATCGCTCAAAGATAATCATCGTTTTTGTGGACCTCTTATTTTGCGCCTAACAACTCTGCCAATGCCTGTAAAAAGAACCTGTTTTCATCTTCTAATCCAATACTGACACGCAAGTAATCTGCCATTTGATAATTAGCCAACGGCCGAACAATCACGCCTTTAGCAAGTAAATCACTATTTAAAGCGGCAGCATCATAAGGTGCTTTAAAGGTCAAAAAATTTGCCGCTGAATCGATATAGCCTAACCCCAGGCCATGCAAGCCTTCGCTCAACTGCTGCATACCTGCATTATTGTATGCCACGGAAGAATCAAGATAGGCAGAGTCTGCCAATGCAGCTTGAGCCGCTGCTAAAGAAACAGAGCTGACATTAAATGGTTGGCGCACGCGATTCATCGCATCAGCAATGGCGGGATCAGAAATCGAATAGCCCACTCGCAAACCACCGAGGCCGTAAGCTTTAGAAAAGGTTCGAGTCACGATAAGGTTGGGATATTGTTTTTGTAAAGCGATGCCGTCAGGGTAACTAGGCGAATCGATATACTCACAGTACGCCTCGTCTAAGACCACCAGCACTGACGGTGGCACCCCTTCGAGTAAGGCAATCAATTCGTCATTTGTCGCATAGGTGCCGGTTGGGTTGTTTGGATTCGCTAAATAAATGACCCGAGTATTGTCAGATACCACTGCAGTCATGGCGGCAAGATCGTGTCCATAATCCAAGGCCGGCACTTCAATGGTAGCAGCACCACTGCGAGCGATAGCTAAGCCATAGACCAAAAAAGCATACTGCGAAACGATCGCCGAACAATGCTGATCAAGATAAGCACTAGCTATGAGCTCAAGAATATCGTTTGAGCCACAACCCAAGGTAATGCAGTGCGCTTCGACTTGATGCAGTTCAGCCAATATTTGCTTTAGATAATAGCCATTGGCATCGGGATAACGATTAACTTCTTGTGCAGCGTTATTAATTGCTGCTATTACTGCTGCAGAAGGACCGCGAGGATTCTCATTACTGGCCAGCTTGACGAATTTTTCAATACCCAACTCGCGCTGTGCTTGCTCGACAGGCTTGCCCGCCTGATAAGGCTGCATAGATTGGACTTGTGGACGAGCTAATTTAATAAATGACGGTTTCATGATGATTTAAACTGTATCAGTAGTGAAGACATACCCTAGCAGCACGACTAAATAACGGCCGCGGGGTAAGAGCCCAGCACCTTCACAAAAGAAGACTGCTCTGAAATAGAGCGAATGACTCGCTGCACGGCCTCGTCGTTATGATGGCCATGAAACTCCATGAAAAAAACATAGGCCCAATTTTCGGTGCGCGACGGGCGGGTCTCTATGCGTGTTAAACTGATCCCCTCCTCTTCCAAGGGCGCCAAAAGTTTGAATAAGGCACCGGGTACATTGCGCGTCGATACCACTAACGAGGTCTTATCGTCGCCACTGGCAGGCACTTCGTCGGGCGCCACCACTAAAAAGCGCGTCGTGTTGTCCGCATAATCCTGAATATTCGACGCCATATGAACCAGATCATAATGTTCTGCAGCAAGCTCACCTGCAATCGCTGCAATACTGTCGTCTGCGCCGGCCATTTTAGCCGCCTCGCCATTTGAGCTGACAGAAATCAGCTCAATCTGAGGGTAATTTTGCTGAAGCCACTGCCGCGACTGCGCTATAGCCTGCTGATGGGCACAAATCTTAGTGATCTTGGCAGGATCAGCCGAGGGCTTAATCAATAAATGTAATACGATTGGCAGCACTAACTCACCGCAAATTTTCAGTGGCGAATTAATAAAATTATCGAGCGTATGGGTGACCATACCTTCGGTTGAGTTTTCAACCGGCACCACGCCATAATCACAGACTTTTTTCTCAACCGAATCAAACACTGCAGAAATGTTAGCAACCGGATGAGTCAACACAGCATGACCAAAATGTTTCAGCGCAGCGGCTTGGGTAAAGGTGCCTGCTGGGCCTAAATAGGCAACGTCCATCGGCTTTTCTAACGCCAAACAGACAGACATCACTTCTCTAAAAATTCGCGCCACATCCTTACCGTCTAATGGGCCCTGATTACGCTCAATGACTTTTCGAAGTACCTGAGCCTCACGTTCAGGACGATAAAATAAACTGGCATTACTTTGCTTAGGATCAAGATCGCGCAACTTAACAGCAGCCACTCGCTGGGCACAATCGGCCCGCTGATTCAACAACAGCTGCAGTTGCTGATCGATTTGATCGATTTCAGCNCGCAAATTCTCTAAACTATCGACGTTTTCTTTACTCATGATATCAACACGCAANGCTATCGCTAATTAAATTAAAACNNNCTATCCATTCNGNTTGGCAAANTCCGCCATAAACGCCACTAAGGCATCAACTGCNGCCTCAGANACNGCATTATAAATTGATGCTCGCATACCACCAACCGACCGATGGCCTTTCAAATTAAGCAAGCCGGCCTCTTCTGACTGCGCCAAAAAAAGCTTGTCGAGCGCATCATTAGCCAAGGTAAACGGCACGTTCATTGATGAGCGACTCGCCAACTCGACTGGATTAGCATAGAAATCGTTAGTATCAATAAAATCGTATAACTTGGTCGCTTTTCGCTGATTCATTTCAGCTACAGCAGATAAGCCACCTATTTGCTTAATCCATTTAAATACTAGACCAGCCATATACCAGCCATAAGCAGGTGGCGTATTAGACATAGAACCTGCGTCAGCATGCACCTGATAATTAAGCATTGAAGGCGTCATAGCGCTGGCATTTCCCAGTAAATCTTTTCGTACAATCACAATGGTTAGGCCAGATGGACCGATATTTTTTTGGGCGCCAGCATAAATAACGCCAAACTTATCGACCTCAATAGGCCGCGACAATATAGTCGAAGACATGTCAGCGACTACGGGCATTGACACCTCTGGCGTCCAAAAAAACTCAACGCCGCCAATAGTTTCATTAGGCGTGTAATGCAAATACGCCGCATCTTCGTCAATGTTCCAACTGTCAAAAGCCGGTATAGATGAGAAATTATCGGCTTCACTGCTAGCAACCACATTCACATCGCAGTATCGACCCGCCTCTTTAATAGCCTTTTTTGACCACTGACCGGTGTTGACGTAATTCGCTCGCGACTGACCATTGAGCAAATTCAATGGCACCGCAGAAAACTGCTGGCTAGCACCACCTTGTAAAAACAATACTGCATAGTCATCTGAGATACCCATTATGTCTCGTAAATCAGCTTCCGCAGTCTCGGCAATACCAACAAACTCACTGCTGCGATGGCTCATCTCCATCACTGACAAACCTCTTTGCTGCCAATCGAGTAATTCATTTTGTGCTTGTAATAAAACAGCCTCAGGTAATGCAGCCGGACCTGCACAAAAATTATAAAGACGATTCATTGACTACTTCTCTCCAATTAAAATTTAACGGCTAATAAGATCATATACATGACAGCTATTAATCCGTTTAATTATCATCATTCGTATCTTTACTGTCGCTTGCATCTTCGGAGTCCTTAAAATCCACCCCATCAACATCAACAACATCATTCTCGTCATCAAGATCATCCTCTGGCTCATCAATACGCGCAACATTCACTAACAACTCACCTTCTTTAAGCCGGATAACTCTAACGCCTTGCGTATTTCTTCCCAATTCAGAAATCTCGTCAGTTCGACAGCGGACTAACGTACCCTGATCACTGATTAGCATCATTTGATCGCCAGGAACCACTTGGATCGCACCCACTAACTGACCGTTACGATCAGAGGTTTGCATGCCAATGACGCCGCGATTACCCCGACCCTTGACCGGAAACTCAGCCATCGATGTTCGCTTACCATAACCATTCTCACTGACTGTCAATACGCGACCCTCAGGCTTAGGGATCATTAGACTGATTAGTCGCTGGCCTTCATCTAGCCGAATGCCACGAACCCCTCTTGCAGTTCTACCCATTGCTCTGACCGCCGACTCCTCAAACCGAGCCGCTTTACCGGCACTGCTGATCAACACCACATCTGACTGGCCGTCAGTAATGGCAGTGCCAATCAGCACATCACCTTCATCTAACTCTAATGCTCGCAAGCCAACACTCCGTTGGCGAGCAAAATCGGTTAAAGCCGTCTTCTTAACAGTGCCGTTAGCCGTCGCCATAAAGATATAATGGCCCTCTGTGTATTCAGCGACTGGCAGAATAGAGGTAATACGCTCACCGTCTTCAAGGGGCAAGAGATTTATCACGGGTCGACCACGAGAATTTCGGCCTGCCACAGGAATCTGGAACACCTTAAGCCAGTAGACCTTGCCTACATTAGAAAAAAGTAAAATAGTATTATGCGTGTTAGCGATTAGCAGATGCTCAACAAAATCTTCATCCTTGACCGAAGTCGCAGATTTACCCATACCACCTCGGCGCTGGGCCTGGTAATCATCTAAAGGTTGTGATTTGGCATAGCCACCATGCGAAATCGTCACCACCCGATCTTCTTCTGAAATTAAATCTTCAACCGTTAGATCGCGCTTACTGGCAGTAATCTCAGTTCGACGCTCATCACCAAAATTCTGAACCAGCTCAGCCAGCTCTTCACGAATCACTGACAGCAATCGGTCAGGGTCACCTAAAATATCCAAATAACCTGAGATCTGTTCTAGGCGTTCGCGATATTCTTCTAGTAACTTCTCATGCTCCATACCCGTTAGGCGATGCAAGCGTAATTCTAAAATTGCCTGTGCCTGCACTGGCGATAAATGATAGGCACCATCAAGCAAACCAAACTGGTCGGCTAGATCTTCTGGCCGACTCGCACCTGCGCCGGCGCGATCTAACATGTCCATTACTGCACCCGGTGGCCAAGGTTTAGCTATCAACTTTTCTTTTGCTTCAGCAGGACTGGGTGAAGCTTTTATCAAGGCGATAACGGGATCAATATTAGTCAGCGCTATCGCCCAACCCTCAAGTATATGGCCTCTTTCTCGCGCTTTTCTTAATAAATATACGGTTCGACGGGTAACGACTTCGCGGCGGTGCTTAATAAAGCATTCTAGCGTGTCTTTAAGATTTAATAGTTTAGGCTGACCATCAACCAAGGCAACAATGTTAATTCCAAAGACGCTTTCCAATGAAGTTTGTGAGTAGAGGTTATTAATAACGACCTCACCTAATTCACCCCGCCGTAACTCAATAACAACTCGCATACCGTCTTTATCAGACTCATCCCGCAATTCAGAGATACCTTCAATCTTTTTATCTTTCACTAACTCGGCAATTTTCTCAATCAAACGCGCTTTATTGACCTGATACGGCAGCTCAGAAACAATTATCGTTTCACGCTTAGTTTTTTCGTCAACCTCTACTTCGCAGCGAGCGCGAACATAGATGCGACCTCGACCGGTTCGATACGCTTGGACAATGCCGGCACGACCATTAATAATGCCAGCAGTTGGAAAGTCTGGTCCTGGCAAGTGCTCCATCAAGCCATCGACATCTAAGCTGGGGTCATCTATTAACGCCAATGTCGCTTTAACCACTTCAACAATATTATGTGGCGGTATATTCGTGGCCATGCCCACGGCGATTCCCGACGAACCATTGACCAACAAATTAGGCACGCGGGTCGGCATCACTTCGGGAATCATTTCTGTGCCGTCATAGTTGGGCACATAATCAACCGTATCTTTATCAAGATCGGCCAGTAACTCATGGGCAATTTTTGCCATACGGATTTCGGTGTATCGCATTGCCGCTGGCGAATCACCATCAATCGAACCGAAGTTTCCTTGACCATCCACCAACATGTAACGCAATGAGAAAGGCTGCGCCATTCTAACAATAGTGTCGTAAACCGCGGAATCACCGTGCGGATGGTATTTACCAATCACGTCACCGACCACTCGAGCAGACTTCTTATAGCCCTTGTTCCAGTCATTATTCAGCTCATTCATGGCATGCAATACCCGCCGATGAACAGGCTTCAATCCATCACGTACATCAGGCAACGCACGACCAACAATGACACTCATGGCATAATCAAGATAAGACTGCTTGAGCTCTTCTTCGATATTAACGGGTAGAATTTCTTTGGCTATCTCACCCATAAACGACGTATCCCCTTACTTGCGATCTAAAAAATAATGACAAATAAACTACTGATTCAGGCAGTTCAGAAAAATAGATAAAATAACTGTCAAACACCCATTAATAAGCTGATAATGATACCACAGGCGGACCATTCATTGGCATTTATGGTCACTAAAAAGCTGACTTTCGATGGTACTTTGCCAGCTATCATTTATCGTTTTTGACCGACATAAAATCACTGTTTTTTTTACGACGAAATACGCTTAATTTTTACTCTTTTCATGCTTTGAATAGCCGCCTTAGCGCCGCAACAAGAGCAGAATTTAAAGAAACGCCTTGGCGATCACCCAAAGTGCACGCAATGACGTATAATTGATTATTCATTTGCGTACTTTATCGAATAGCCAGACACATGACTCCAGTCGACATTGAAATTATTAGCGCTCGGTGGATCTTACCCATCGATCACAATGCCCCGCTTGCTAGCCAGCTTAGGGTGCTCGAAAATCATGCTATTGCCATCAAAGATCGTCGCATTATTGCCATTGGGCCGTCGGCCGATCTCCTCGTCCAGTATCCCAGCGCCTTGCACACAGCGCTAAATCACCATGTTCTAATGCCGGGCTTAGTCAACACGCATAATTTCACCGCCATGACCCTGCTGAAGGGGCTAACAGAACCCCAGCCTCTTCTGCAATGGCTTAACACCAGCATCTTGCCGATCGAGCAGCAGTGGCTGTCTGAGTCATTTACACGAGACGCCGTTGCGCTAGGCATCACCGAGATGCTCCTGAGCGGTACCACCTGCTTCAGCGACAGCTATTTGTTTCCTAATGCCAGTGCCAGCGTCACAGAGACGCTAGGGATGCGGGCTCAAATTCATTTTCCTATTAGTGAGCAACCCTCCAACTGGGCGCAAAATAGCGAAGAATACTTTGAAAAAGGCCTAGAAATAGCCGATGAATACCGTCAAAGCGCACTGATCACTACGGGATTTGGCCCCTACTCAGCCAATAGTGTCAGCAATCAGAGTTTTGAGCGTATCGCCATGCTGGCCGAAGAGATCGATCGACCTATCCATCTGTATCTGCATCAACATGAAGCTGAAATCACTGACTCTATCGATAAGTATGGCCTGCAACCGATTCAGCGTTTGTCTGAGCTGGGGGTATTATCGCCTCGCACCCAAGCGATTCAAGCCGGTCAGCTAGACGCCAACAGTGAGCAGCAGTTGGTTGAATCTGGCGCCAGCGTGATTCACTGCCCAGGCGCCAGCCTAAAACTTCACACTGCGCTCAGTCCAAGCACTAAACTGCTTGAACAAGGCGTTAACATGGGCCTAGGCACCGATAGCGCCGCCTGTGGCAACACACTGAATCTTTTTAGTCAGCTGAACCTAGCGGTTATGCTAAGCGCTAAAGTCGATAGGCAAAAACCGCTATCCTGTGCCGCAGCGCTAAGAATGGCAACCCTTGGCGGCGCTGAAGCACTGGGTTTAGACAGTGAAATTGGCAGCCTCAGCGTTGGTAAACAGGCCGATATTATTGCCATCGACACACAAACGCCTAGCCTTCAACCGCTTCATTCAATCACTCAGCAGTTGGTTAACGGCGGAGCTAACGCCACCGTCAGCCATGTCTGGGTTGCGGGACAAGCTAAAGTCAGTGATGGTCAATTAGTTGATATTGATCTCAATGCTGTGCTGGCAAAAAGTGATTGGTGGAAGAAACAACTAGCATCTTAATGAGTAGTCAAGCATGAAACAGAGCAATACCGAAACGCCCAATACAGAGACCCATACACAGACCAATGTCGACCGCGATGAAATCGCAAAATTTGAGGCGCTGGCCCATCGTTGGTGGGACACCGACAGTGAATTCAAACCGTTACATGCGATCAACCCTTTAAGAGCAAACTTCATTGACCGACTATCGCCCGTGGCTGAAAAGAAAGTGATTGATATCGGCTGCGGCGGCGGAATTCTATCAGAGGCACTGACTCAACGTGGCGCCCAAGTTACCGGCATCGACATGGGAGAAGCACCGTTAGGCGTGGCCGAGTTACACGCATTAGATAATAACCTTACGATTGAATATAAACGAATTACCGCAGAGGAAATTGCGCTTGAAAGACCCGGGCAATACGATATCGTGACCTGCCTTGAAATGCTTGAACATGTACCAGACCCAGCTGCCATCGTAAATGCCTGTGCAAGCCTTTGCAAACCCGGCGGGCACCTTTATTTTGCCACCATTAACCGCAATCCAAAAAGCTACTTATTCGCGATTCTTGGCGCAGAACACATATTGCGCCTACTACCAAAGGGCACTCATGATTATGAAAAGCTGATCAAACCCTCAGAACTGCATCACTGGATTAGAGCCAGTGGCCTAAGCTTAAAAGACTCAACCGGCATGACCTACAACCCGCTGACACAACAATACAAACTAAAATCGAATAATTTGGATGTCAATTATTTATTGCATGCCATTAAACCGCCGTCCCAATAACCCTGTTTAGAAAAAAATATTATGAACAATGCTGTACTATTTGATTTAGATGGCACTTTATTGGATACCGCTCCCGATTTTATTATCGCCGTCAATCAGCTGAGACGCGATCACGGCCTAGAAAACCTCAGCGATGAAACTATTACTGTGCAAGTCTCTAACGGATCAGCTGTGTTGACTCAATTAGCACTCAATATCACACCAGAAGATCCAAGCTTCGCAACAGCAAGACAACAATTACTCGATTATTATCTCGCTTGCATTGGTACTCGCTCAGGATTATTTACCGGTTATAAAGCGCTTCTCAGCGCGTTAAAAAATGCCGGTATAGCTTGGGGCATCGTGACCAACAAACCGTTACTTTACAGCCAAGCCCTACTTGAAAAACTCCAATTAGCTAACGACTGTAATGTGTTAATCTGCCCCGATCATGTCGACAAACCCAAACCTGACCCTGCAGGATTATTATTAGCAGCAGAAACACTGCACTGCGCTACCGATAATATTATTTATGTCGGCGACCACCAGCGTGATATTGAAGCCGGTAATAGAGCAGGTATGAAAACCATTGCTGTAGCCTTTGGCTATATCGAACCCAGCGACAATATTAATACTTGGCAAGCAGATTTTATTGCTGAGCAAACCAAGGACATCAAACCCATTGTGGAATCGGTATTTTCATGCAAGATTTAAGCACTATTAACGACTATCAAGCCAGCGATACGCTTTTAGCGGGTAAAAATATTATAGTCACCGGCGCAGGTGATGGCATTGGCAAAGCAGCGGCGCTTAGCTTTGCTGCGCATGGTGCAACGGTCATACTCGTTGGCAAAACTATCGCAAAGTTAGCCTTAGTTTATGATGAAATTGAAGCTGCGGGACACCCACAACCGGTACTGGTCGAATTGGACTTAGCAGAAGGCAGCTATGAAGACTTCTCCGCGTTAAATAATGAGATTATCGACCAACTGGGCAGCTTACATGGCCTGTTACATAATGCGGGAATACTCGGTGAAATGAAGCCCTTGGGGCAATACGACGCAGAGACCTTTGATCAAGTCATTAAAGTTAACTTAAGCAGCAACTTCAAACTAACCCAAGCCCTAATGCCGGCACTCAATCTTGCCGACCATGCTTCTGTGATATTCACTTCATCGGGCGTTGGCCGAAAAAGTCGCGCCTACTGGGGTGCTTACGCGGTATCAAAATTTGGCATAGAAGGCTTAATGCAAACCTGGGCCGATGAATTAGCTGATACGAGCAGCATCAGAGTTAATTCGCTTAATCCGGGCGCGACTCAAACCCAAATGCGTAAACAAGCCTATCCTGGAGAAGCCTTAAACAGTAATCCTGAGCCGTCAGCAATCATGAACGCTTATTTGTATTTAATGGGGCCCGACAGTATTGGCGTCAATGGCCATGCCTTAAATGCACAAAAAAAATAACCCAGCATCGATCTATCTGTTGATCGAGTTAGGCCCTTGAGGCGCGTTTCGCGAGTAGCGGATCAACCCACCGAAAGGTTAAATTAATTCGCGCCGTCATACTGCGTCGGCTTTTAGCAATCTGATGCAGCCAGTTTTTCTGTGTCTCGCCGCGCATAATCAATACACTGCCATGGGGCAATTCAAGCTTAAATTTCTGCTGCTTGTCAGTGCGATGCTTCATCTGAAATACGCGTGGCTGTCCAAAACTCACCGAGGCAATGACTGGCGCGTCACCTAACTCAACTTCATCATCTGCATGCCAGCCATTACTGTCACTGCCATCGCGGTATAAGTTGGCTAGTACGCTATTAAATTCAACCGCTGCGGCAGCCTCCAGGCGGCGTCGAATCGCCATTAATTCCTGGGTCCAAGCCAGACCCTGATGAGTAATCCCCGAGTAGGTATAAGGTAGCTCATCATCGGCATACCAAGCCGATAAACGCGGCACCATCAGTCGCTTGCCAAATAGAGTGATCTGCTCTTGCCGCCAAGGCAGATGCTGTTCAAATTGATTCAGCAAGCTGTCAGCCTGCTGCTGAGAAAAAAAATGAGGGTAATAGCAAAGTTCACCACCCTGAAGGGGAATCGTTTGCCCAACATTGGCCTGTGATTCAGCTGAAAATAAATCTAAACTCATTGGGGCATACTAGCAAAATAATGTCAGCAGGGCTAAGCCTTAACGCAGATCTTCACACCGAGTCTTCTTGTGGGCGATGTCGCTTGAAATTGGGCTCAAGTGCCACAATCGGTAACTGACGAATACCTTCAGTCATTTTAGTATAATGACTGTAACCACCATCAGCATTGACCAAGGCAAACCCCTCTTTTCGCGACTCATCACTTAACACGGTAGCCTCAGCAAAAGACCATTGTCGATTAACGCAGATCCAGGTACAGGCATGTGCTCTAATATTTAAACACCAAACCGCATCTTTAGCTCTACCGCCATGCGAGCCCACGACTAAGTATCGATTGCCGTCTTTCACATACGGCAAGACGACTGACTTTATTTGCCCAGTTTTCCAATGAATAGTCTTTAAAATGAGATGGGGACGATCGGCATAACCCCCTGCCCGAGTAAACATCCGACCCATGAAAGACACATTAAACCAACGCATTAACCATCGGTCGACAGCCAAACCTTTTGGGTTGGCAAGCCGTGGAATCATCGACTGCCAAAAGCGACTGGGTGTTGGTGGCTTATCCTTGCTGGGCATCGAATACCCCCCTCTATTATTTGAAGAAGTACTCGCTCATTGGCACAGAAAACATCGTATTCACATCACAGAAGCCAGGGATTTCTGCAATCATTGCCTGAACGACTTCAGCAGAACCAAAGTAGCGACTGTCATCGGTAAAATCTTTTAACTGTTTAAAATGTTCAGCCACAATAGCACGATAAGGCGGCGCATTTTTGGTCAGGGGTCTGGCCACTGCGTCTCTGACATAGGACCATCGCAGGGGGTGTAAATCAAATGATAAGGTCGAATGATCAACTTGCCAGTTATGATAAAAATCTTCATCACTGACATTAGCTGGCTTAGCGTTGGCACCAAACTGAGTAACTCCGGGGCGACGCTCTCCGCCCTCCCAGACAGGATCAAAGGTTTGCAATACCGACTCAGTCACCAAATACCCAGTTAATTGGCCCGCTAAGCCGGCTAAATAGGTCTCGATCGGTGCACGATGATCGAGACAATTATGCCAAAAAGAAACCACTGCTTGCACATCTTGCCAGCAGCCGATCAAGCGGCCCGGCGCTTCAGTTTGAAAGTCTTCATTCATATCAGCAATATTAATGGTGATCCTAGAAGCACCATGTTCACGCAACTCCGTCACCGTCGATGACAGTAATTTCTGGGTTAAATGGTCTAGCGACACCTGCTCGCTGGAGCCGATCATATAAACAAATTTTTCCATTACTAACCTCGCTGAGTGGTGAATTTATACTGCGCTAACATCGACAATAACGCCATTCATATGAGACATTCCCGAAAGCGGCTCGATCGAGTCCGGCCCATCGGGAATAATAATATTCACATTAACACCTTGAGTCTGTTGAGCAACGGATAAACCCGCTGCTTGTTGATGCCCCCAACCATGTGGAACAGCAACCGAGCCAAGCTTCATATCATCATCAATTTTAACCGGTAATAGAATACTTTTTTCAGCTCGACTAACTTTGGCAATTTTGCCATCGGCCAAGCCTCGACTAATAGCGTCATCTGAGTGGATATATAAATAATTGGTATACCTATCACCGGCAATAAATGCTTCGACATTATGCGCCCAGCTGTTGTGCGTAAAACGCTCG
>PBSZ01000027.1 GCA_002726445.1 Cellvibrionales bacterium
ATATTTGTAGAAAATAAATATTTGAAACACTCCAGGTTTAAAAAGAAGATTGAGGATGAAAGCTTTCAGATACAAAAGCAAGAATATTCACAGGCAGCCGAGTTAAAGCTTAAGGAGATTGGCAGAGAGGAACAGTCAATTAGAGAGAGTTTGAACGCATAGAACAAAGGTTCTGTTGACCTATCTTTATCACACCAGAAAATGTTTTCACGCTTTGGCCACAGTTGTATTTAACATCCTGTAAACACAAATCTATGCATAAGATTGATCTACGCGCATAAAAGCGCAAGTTGCGCGGACACCTCACTGGTGAGAGATGTAATCTACTTTGTAAAACAAAAGAAGAAACTTTTTACAAAGCATTCCAATTAAACAAAAATTTTATGGTTAAGGTTTGGCTAGTTAAAAATCAATCATTGAAAAAGCTCAGAATGCGAGTGATGTGATCTGACTAGCTCACCCCTGCATTTCTCGAGAAATATCCCTTTTTATCTTAATCTCGGAGCGCCAATTCTTGCACCTTAGACATGGGCTGCCAAATATACTCTAAAACCGTCCGCTTCCCTGAGAGCACATCCACACTAGCGGTCATGCCCGGAATGAGGGTGACAGGCTCATTTTTGCCCTTAAGGGTCAGGTTTCCCTCGATCCCAACGTCGACCAAATAATGACTAACCCCGTCATTTTTTTCGTCAACGACAGCATCTGCGCTAATCCGCAGAACACGACCATCAACAGAACCATACTTGGAAGAGTCATATGCTGAAAGGCGGATTTGAACCGCATCTTCTAAGCGAATACGTGAAATATCCTGAGGCATTATTTTTGCCTCAATAATAAGTGCCTCACCCGTTGGCACTAATTCTAAAACAACATCACCCGTGTTCACAAATCCGCCTGGTGTCCGAAAATTTAGGCGGCTGACAATACCGTCCATCGGCGCACGAATCACTGTACGGCTGACGCGTTGCTCTAAGCGCGGCAACGACTCTGCCAATTCGGTCTGCTCGGAGACCACTTGGTTCAACTCATCCATGGCCCTCAGTTTGTAACCTTCACGCTCATTCTTAGCCTGAGCCTTTAGTTCTGCCATGCCTGAAAGTGCTTGCTTAATCCCAACGCTACCCTGGTTTCGTTCACCAAGCGCCTGTTCGCGCTGGCGTTGCAGCTCTAGCAGACGTGTAGCAGGAGCTATGTTGTCGCGCACTAAGGGTGCAACGACTTTGATTTCCTCATCTAATAATCCAGCCGTGCGCTCTGCAGTGCCAAAGCTATTTTTTGCGGCACGTAGATCTTGCTGACGCTGCGCCAAGCGCTGCTCGATTACAGCAAGAAGGCCAGCAAGTTCCGATCTGCGCGCCGCAAAAAGGCTTTGCTCTGTAAGTGTTACCATTGGTGAGCGTGCGCTCAAAACTGACGGCGCCTCAAATTCTACCCCTTCAATTTCAGCACGCAGTCTTAATTCTTTGATGTTTAAGCCCGCAAGGCGCTGTGTCAGGCGGTTTAACTCGCCACTTGCATCGATAGGGTCAATCTCAAACAACACCTCTCCTTCCGCAACAATCGAGTTTTCAGAGACGAAACGGCGCAATATAACGCCCCCCTCAGAAGCCTGTACCATCTGATTTTGCACAGAAGACACTATCCTACCCTCTCCGCGAGTGACATTGTCCAATTCGGCCCAATTTGCCCAATACAATGCCGACCCGATGAGCGCAATGATAATAAACATGATAGACGAGCCACCTAAACCTTCACGGCCCGCCATTTCTCTCGATAGAGCTGCAAAGTTGATATCAGACATACTGCGTTCCTAATTTACTTTTGCTTGCGCTTTAAGCTGCTCTGGAGTTGTGTCTGCCATAACTGCACCTTGATCCATGACCAAAACGCGATCGGCAAGCTCCAATAGCGTATTACGGTGTGTCACCATTACGAGCGTTCGTGTTCCGACCCAAGCCTTCAACCTCTCAATTACAGATTTTTCAGTCGCCGTATCCATTGAACTTGTCGGTTCGTCTAAAACGAGAAGGTTNGGATCNTGCAGTAGNGCCCGAGCNAGGTTGATAGATTGGCGCTGCCCACCCGAGAGACCCTCACCCCGTTCGCGTAATTCCATGTCGTATCCCTCAGGATGACCCGCCACAAAATCATCNACGCCAGAAATCTTCGCTAAGTTNAGCACATNGGCATCNTCATATTCNTAGAAACCCATCTGCANATTTTCTTTCACCGTNCCNGAAAACAACCAAGTATCTTGCANCATAACNCCAACATTNCGGCGAACATCTGATTTGTCNATTTGGCGTAGATCCACGCCATCAATCAAGACAGATCCCTCNCTTGGCTCNATTAAGCCAGCGAGCAAGCGCGACAGAGTTNTTTTGCCCGANCCCATCCGACCCACTATCGCCACTTTTTGNCCNGNCGGTATCTTCANCGATAAGTTCCGTATTATTGGGCTACTAGCGCCAGAAAACGTATAACTAACGTTTTTTAATTCAACAGCACCAGTCAAGTCTGGACGGCTCAGGCGCGCACGCGCGCGCACTTGTTGGTTATTGTCATCAGTCATCACTCCCGAAAGCGAGCGATAGGCCTGTCGCGCGCCATTTGCGCGCGTCATTGCCGAAGCTAGCTGAGATAGCGGGGCCAACGTCCTACCGCCCAAGATAACAGCTGCAATCATTGCCCCCATTGTGATAGTGCCGTCCTGAATCAGAAAAACGCCAAAGAAAATTGTTGCAATCTGGGCCAACTGCTGGACAGAAGCAGCAGAATTAATAGCAAAATTCGACAGCATACGGTTCTTCAGTCCTAAGTCGGATTGCGCATTTGCGGCCTCCTCAAACCGGCGCCGCATCAGCCTACCAGAGCCTGTAGCTTGGACAGTCTCCAACCCGTTAAGGGTTTCCACCAACACGCCTTGCTTGGACATATTGCTCTTCATCGAGCTTTCAGCAATGCGCGCCAAGAAAGGTTGGATTACAAGACCGGACAAGATCACAACCGGCACTGCAACCAACGGTACTAGAGCAAGCGGACCTGCTATTAAAGAAATAACCCAAATGAACAGAAAGATAAAAGGTAAGTCCACTACTGCCACCAGTGTGGCTGAAGTGAAAAACTCACGTAACGTATCAAATTCACGGACAATACTTGCCATTGCACCAGATTTTTGACGACTATTGTCCAAGCGCATGTTCAAAAGCCTATCAAAAACCAAACGCGACATTCGTGCATCTGCCCGCTTTCCGGCCCTATCCACAAACTGCGCCCTAAGCGTTTTAATAATGAAATCAAATCCGAGCGCTATCAGAACCCCAACTGTCAGCGCGATAAGTGACTCAATTGCTTCATTCGGTACAATGCGATCGTAAACCACCATAATAAAAAGTGATGTGGAAAGGCCTAAAAAATTTGAAACCGCAGCAGCGATGATAACTTGTCCATAAAGCCACCGCCCTTGAAGCAACGAGCCCCAAAACCAATCATTTTTGCCTTTTGTTTTTGAAGCCGCATGCACAGGGCGTGCGAGGATTAAATAAGGCTTCAGGAGCCCGTTCAACTGTTTACGTGGCAGTTGACCCTCAATAAATTGATCTTCCTCACTAAAGCGGCGCCAGTGCACCATACCATCATCGTCAACAGCATGGATAACCACCGCTTGGCCAGCTTTGAGAAAGCCGATGGCTGGGCAATGCGTGCTCCGCAGCTTTTTGAGCTTCATCCCACCATATGTGGTCTCAAAACCAACATGACTAAGCGCAGAGACGGCGGATTGGGGGTCAAAAAATTCACTGTTCAACTCAGGGAGATCACGCACTGCTCCAGGCGAAAAAGCCATGCCGGAAAGCGCCAAAATATGCTGAACAGCCAGGATCAGGTTTGTTTCTATATTAGCTGCGTTTTCAGGATGAGAATCAATACCCTCTCCTGCAGTGGGTTTTGTTTCATTGGCATTATGGGCGACGGGATATACCCTTACCCTATCTCCAACAGCATCAGCATCATTTTCAGGCACAGACTGTCCAAGGCCATCAAAGCTTTCTTGCTTCAATTTATCTCTTTCGGCTGTCATGATTTAATTGCTACCTCGGTTAGCCATGAAATTTCCTAATCACTAAAGGGAAAACATTTATTCACAATTTTCAGCGGCTACCTACTCTACAATATCTGTCGGTAAACCGATTAGGCGCCCAAGAAAACCAGTCCGAGAAGCTATCGCGAGTTGCAGCGACATATATTCTGCTCGCATGGTAATTTGTCTGACTTCGGCACGGTAGTTCTCGATCTTTGCTTCAATGACCTGGTTCAGGTTGGCCTGTCCCGTAGCAAGCTGAGATTTTGCAGTTTTTGCTCCTGAAGCACTAAGTGTAATTTGCCGCGCGACTAGCGGCATAGACAGTTCGATTGCTTTAAGTTGCTGAACCGCAGCATCCATTTCAGCCTTAAGTGATCGTTGCGCATCCGATAAACTAATTTTTGCGGAATGCATTTGAGCCTCAGCAGCGCTAAGTTGCGACTTCCGCCTTCCCCCATCACCAAGATTATATTCCAGCGCAAGCCCAAGGGTTATATCAGTGCTCTCCCCATCTTGAATCGGCGAGTTTACTCCGGCCTGAAACTTTGCTTTTGGCTTAAACGCAGCTTTTGCAGCTGTTACTGCGTTTTGTGCCACAATTAATTCAACCGCATTTCGTTGTAAAACGGGGGCCTCTTGCCAAGCGCCTGCCTGTGCCTGGGCGTCAGACGTCGTCACAAGCCCCGCTGGCATTGCCATTTGAGCAGGTTTTTGGTTGAAAAATCGAGTAAATCGAACCTGCGCCTGGCTCAGATCTGACTGTAAACGAGCCTGCTCCAGAGAAATGGCAACAATTTTACGGCGCACGCTATCGACTGCAGCGCGATCCATCATCCCATTTGATGCCATGCGCTCAATTTGTGAAACTACTGTCTCCATTTCTTTAGAGCGTGCATTCAGTAGGTCCAGTTTTTCGTTATATTGCCACACATCAATCCATGCGCGTGCTGCCTCCAGGGCTAACTCATTACCAATGATGATTCGCTCTACCCGGGCACCAACTGCTTTTGCAGTTGCACTGTTAATATTTGCAACACTCTCGCCACCATCATAAATAAGTTGAGAGGCCTGAATGCCAGCTGCTAAGCCTGTTGTCGTGCTAGACGGATTCCTGCCGCCCCGCTCGCGTATGCCTCCAATAGTTGAGGTGCCGGCAACCTGCCATCGACGAACACTCTCTGCAACGCCCACGCCAGCCATCATTGCCTTTTCGGACGAAAGAACGGCGCGATACCCATCATTTGTCTCTACTGCTTGCAAAATCGCCTTATCAAAGTCAGACCCGATACTGACAGCGGCAGGTTCAATTGGTTGGTTCAATGACACTTTTTTAGTGAGCGCAATCATCAGATCACTGGAGATTTGCACCCTTTCAGACGGCTTGTCACTGCACGAAGCCAACATTAATGTCAAACTTAGACCTGCAGCTGCAGAGGCTATACCTTTAAAATGACATCGAAAAATTTCAGGCCTACTTCTACACAACGCAAGTAAATCTTCTTTTAAAGTCAATAGGTTGATATATAGTGGTTTCATCATGGCCCCGCTCCCGTTCAACCAGAACATTACAGCCGCGTAGTCTGCAAATCAAGGACATAAAACGAAACGGAATCAGACTAACCCTAGGCTACATATTACAGACCCGAGAAGTTAAATGGCATGTTGGTAGTTGGTTCAATTAACGCCTAGGACACCGCTAAGCGATGGCGTTGCCAAGCGAGCAAGCCTTCATATAGTTATCAAAAGAAGCATCAGACACTCTGGCAGAGGCACAGCCCGGCCGGGGGCCGGGCAAGGCGTCAATTTCTGCGTCGCTCGCGGAGATGGCTACGAGAGCACAATTTACTCATAGGGAATTGGATCTTCCAGCAGCGTCAATGAAGCTTTTCCGTCTTGGTTTTTTCGGCAGCTGTCTTGTCCCCCACCCACCTTGCACTCTAAACTCCCAACTGTTTCTTTCGCCACGCAATGTTCGCAATCAAGTAGCAGCTTGTCGCGCTCAAGATCCGAGTTAAGAACCATGATCACCTTGTCCACTGGGCAACGCGTAGTAAACTTATTTATTTGCTGCTTGTGATATTAAGTGCATCAACTCCCAGCTGCAGAACAGCCTAATGGCTGTTCTGGCGCCATCGTAATCATTCGTCAGAATCTTCAGCCGTGGCAACTGGCTGAATGCCAGCATTGTCAATCTCCGCCTTAAGCACCGTAAGATAGGCATTCTGCGCGGTTTGATAGATGGCAATTTCGTTCCGAAGCCTTTGAAGCTGCGCCTCAATAAATTGGAGGTTTCCCAATTGCGCCCTACCGTTCTCAGTAAGGTCCTCGGTATTGTAATCAATGTCATCAATCGTGAGCTTTGGCACAAACTATTCCTTTTCTCAGTTGTCGCTGAACAACGCACCCAGATCGACACCCGTGCGACCTTTCACAATCTCAGTCTTGAGATCAGCGATGTACCCATTCTTCACTTCGGTCATCAGCACCTGTCGGTTTTTCAGCTCTTGAAGTCTCACTTGCGAGAAGGCCATAAGCTCAAAGATCGCCTTGCCCTTCTCCGGCAGCTCTTCGGATTTGTACTCGGCGCCGTCAATGCGGAAGCGTCGGGTCATGGCTAGCACTCCTGGCCGCAAAAGTGCCCCGATGTAAAAGAAGCGGCGAATTCCGCCGCTTCAATTAATTTAACAGCATTACCCATGCTTAAGCGATAAAATCACCGGCCACGAGTTGGTTATCGAGGTTAAGGTTATTGAGTACGATGAGAGAGTCCCCACTGTTGAAAGTGCCATCGGTGTTATGGTCGACGGCAACATATGTATCGCCCGATCCAGACACATTAAAGGCGGCATAAACATCTACCCCAGTACCATCAAAGCCAGCGGTAGCGGCAGTAGTGAAGGCACTGAAGAGCATATTTACGCCATCTGCCTCACGAACGTCACCTACAGTCGCGTTGACCTTTATCTTGTCGACCCCAGTCGCAAAGTCAAGGATCCGATCAGCCGTCAAGGCTGTTACACCCGTGTGCCCCGTGGAAAACGAGAAAGTATCAGCACCGTTGTCGCCACTCAAAATGTCTACACCTTGCCCACCGATGATTGTACTGGCCCCAGTACCTCCAACGATCGTATCGTTGTTGGTTCCACCAGTAACTTGTGCAGTGTTAGATGCCAAAGTGAACGAGTTCGCACCAGCAGAGGATAGTATATAGTTTTCAATTCCTGCCACACCATTCGTCGTGCCATTGTTACTCAGCGTTATAGTGTTGGTACCCACTCCATCTGCAACTTGCAGGTTCTGCGCCGTGGTCATTGTTACATCGCTACCGGAGGTATTTAGCACGATCGAGGAGGCGTCACTTGTGTCCAAGCCACTAATGTTTGTAGTCGAACCGACGTGCACTTTGATCAAACCCCCATTTGTCTTCGCAACGGTGCCGCCACCGGTGAACCCAGCAATCTGCTCGGCTGATACAGTTAGCTGGTTTGTATCAACGGTTAGGTTATTGTAATTAGTGATCGTTTTAGCAGTAAGATCAATTGCGTTATTAACGGTGATTGCTTGGCCATTAGCGTTAATTGCTGCTGCAGCTTTCAAATCGGCTGTGCTATCAACAAGTGTGGTAGCACCGCTAAGCGTGAGAGCATCAACAACTGAGAGATTAAGCGCTGACAAATCACCTGTAACAGACGAAGTCACGTTCCCAGCCCCTGATTCTTTTGTCAATTTCCCGGCAAACGCATTGGCTTGTACCTGAGTCATAGCGAGTGAACCGCCCGACTGAATAACCAGTGCTGTAAGCTCTTCAATATTCGTAGCATCCGCAGTAATGCTTTGCGCACCGCTCACATACCCAGTAACGTTACCGCCAACATTGATTTCCGCGATATCAACGTCCCCAGTGAACCCATAAACCTTGACGTGGGCGACGTTAGTGCCATCCACTATGGTATCCACTCCGCCACCGCCGGCGATGTTGGCCAAATGGGCTTCCCTGATACTAAGGGTTGTACCGGCTCCAAGAGTTAGATCAGTGGATCCATTACCGAACGTGATCGCATTCGTCTGAATTCCAGATAAATCAAGAGTAGCGCCACCAGCATATGTCACGTCAGTCACTTTCGTAGTGGCGTTTCCGGCAGGGTTGGTGACCGCAATCCCGCTTAATCTCGCTGCTGTGGCCTCGAATGTCTTTCCAGCAGCAACCGTAACTGCGAAACCACCCAAATCACCTGTAAAATCGACAGTATTGGCTGCATTTGCAGTCTTTGTTGCAGTAGCGTGAAGAGAGACATTACTGAAGTCGGCTGTGGCTGTTGCTTCGAGGGCCGTCACCGAAACGTTGCCGACGATATTACCGTCAGCCCCGCCATCCGTCACCGTAGCACCTGTCAACTGCGCCGCAGTGGCAACAAGCGTGTCGCCGGTACGCGTAATGTTGATCGTCTCCGTCCCACCAGTGGTTGATCCAATGATATTAGTGGCGCCATCCAGCGTGATTGT
>PBSZ01000028.1 GCA_002726445.1 Cellvibrionales bacterium
TTATTTGCACCAATGGCAGTTAGACGATGGCTCTTATTGGACGGGCTATCAATTTGTTCAAGATTTACTGTGGCCAGATGAAAAGCCAACTTGGACTGCCGGTGCTATTTTACTGGCTGCCGATGCGCTAACAGAACATACTGCCGCTGCAAAATTATTTACCAGCGTAGAGTTATTAGATGCATCATCCGATGAGTCTATGGGTAACGGTTAGATTCGTCGAAATAAGCCTAAGGTATTGACGGTGGGTAACTCTTCAAACAAACCAGATGCTTTAGCCAATTTCCAAATAGTATAGGGCGCTTGCCCACCTTGCGTTGGGTCGGGAAAGATATCGTGTATTGCTAAAATGCCACCGACTGACACATGGGGTGCCCAAGCGCGGTAATCAGCCATTGCGGCGTCTAAACTATGGCCGCCATCAATGAATACCATGCCAAGCGGCGTCGACCAGTTCGTCGATGCTAACGTTGACGCAGCCACAATCGGTATCACTGTGTCTTCCAGCTTAGCCTCCCGCATGACCCGTCTGAATTCTTTAAAAGTGTCCATGAGTTGTGCTTGCGAATCGAACAAATCACTGTCGTGATACTCCTCTCCCAGTTGATGTTCCTCGGAGCCTCGATGGTGATCAATCGCATAGACAATGCCATTTTGCTGCTGGCAAGCCGCGCCCAAATAGACAGTAGATTTCCCGCAGTAACTGCCGACTTCTAAGCAGGGGCCTAATGTTACGCTTTTTGCTGCGGCCGCAAATAAGGCTTCGCCCTCATCATCAGCAAGAAAGCCTTTGATTGCATCAACATTAATGGGTAAATCTTTTTTGGTGAATGACATAATAATATCATACTCTCTAGTTGGATTAATTATGGCTTGACGCTGACTAAGCGGCTCAATATCAAACCAAATTCAAATAAAAGCCATGTAGGAATCGCCAGCAGTGATTGAGATATTACATCAGGCGGAGTGAGAAGCATGCCAAAAATAAAACAGCAGACAACGATATAGGGACGTTTTTTTGCCAGCGATGAATGGCTAGTGATGCCAGTGCTAACTAAGATGACGGTGGCGACGGGAATCTCAAACGCTAAGCCAAAAGCAAAAAATAATTTTAAAATAAAGTTTAAGTAGCTATTAATATCAGGTGTGACGCTAATTCCTACCGGCGCAACACTAGTGAAGAAGCCGAACACCAGTGGAAAAACAATATAGTAGCAAAAAGCAATGCCGAGATAAAATAAAAGCACCGAGCTAATAAAAAGCGGCATAGCCAGTTTTTTTTCTTTTTCATAAAGGCCTGGCGCAATAAAAGACCAAACTTGAAATAGCACATAGGGCATGGCTAAAAAAAGCGCCAAAAATGCAGTCAGCTTAAAAGGGGCAAAGAACGGTGACGCTACATCAGTAGCAATCATGGTGCTTCCATCGGGTAGTAGTGCTTGAATAGGCGCTGAAAAAAAACCGTATAATTCGTTAGAAAAGAAGGCTAAGCAAATGAAGCCTACAGCAATTGCAGCGATACTTTTTAATAGCCGTGTTCTTAGTTCGAGCAAGTGTTGAACTAAAGGCTGCTCTTGGCTGGCAGGAATTTCTTGATCGATTGATGTGTCAGTTTGCGAAGACATAAAGGCCATTAATTTACTGTGCGTTGTATTATTTTTTAGAGGCAGTTGTATCGGTTGTATCAGTGACTAAATCATTGCTAGATGCGTCTAAGTCTAGCAATGACTGCTGGAGTTTTTTGGCATTTTCTTCTAACTGTTCAAGTGGTTCGCCGAGCTCTTTTAGAATTTTTTCATTATGAATCTGTTGTTTGATACCGTCGAGGTTTAGCTCATTTTCAAACTCTTTTTTAATTGAATTGAAGCTATTTTTTATTTTACTCACCCAGACCATGATCTGCTTCATGGTGCTAGGCAGTCTTTCGGGACCAAGAATTATCAGCGCCATAACGCTAATCAAAAATAATTCTTGCAGACCGATATCCATAAATGAAGCCTAATTATTACTCGTCTTTTTCAAGTGGCTTGCTGCCGGTTGTATCATCATCGGTAGTTGATTCTGCCACATCATCATCCGCCATTGATTTTTTAAATCCCTTAATCGCGCTACCTAAATCGCCGCCGATATTTTTTAATCGCTTGGTGCCAAAAATCATTACCACGATGGCTAACACGATTAATAGTTGCCAAATACTTATACCGCCAAGGCCCATTGCTGTTCTCCTTTATTTGAGTTGAAAATATTTCCCGTTTTGCTTAAGTCGCGTCTCGCAAGGCTTTTTCAGTAATGCCCGAAACGCCTTCTCGACGTTCCAATTCGCTTAGTATATCGCCAGCACTACAGTCTAAATGTGACAGCATGACTAAGCTGTGGAACCATAAGTCTGCTGTCTCATTAATCAGTGCCTGCCTAGCGTTTGTCGAGTGCTGCTGGTCGGCAAGTTGGCTGTAATCTTTAGCGGCCAAGATAGTCTCAGTGGCCTCTTCGCCGATTTTTTCAAGTATTTTATTCAAGCCCTGAGCATGCAACTGTGCAACGTATGACTGTTCTGCCGAGGCTTGTTTACGCTGATCGATTAGTTTGCTTAGATCCTGCAAGATGTCACTCATAATTTTGCTCTAAATAGAGGGGTTATACGATCATTTAGTTGTGTATATATCCTTGGGGTCTTTGATGATCGGTTCAACCGCAAGCCATTGATTCTGTTCGTTTGAGAATTGTTGATACAGACAGCTTTCACGGCCCGTATGGCAGGCAATGCCGCCTTTTTGCTCAACCAACAACAACAGTGTGTCTGCATCGCAATCGAGTCTCATGTCAATGATTTGCTGTGTATGGCCTGACGATTCACCTTTATGCCAGAGTCGTTGTCGCGAGCGAGACCAGTAAATGGCTTCGCCACGATCTAGGCTGGCGGCTAATGCGTCCGCGTTCATCCAAGCCAGCATTAAAACCTTCTTGGTTTCAGCGTCTTGAGCAATAGCAGGAATTAAGCCTTGGCTATTCCAGTTGATACGATCAATTAGCGAATCGGTAGATTTATTCATAGCAACATTGATCAAAGGGTTAGTTTCTCATAAAAGTGATGCTATTAAATCACAGATCCCGCCATTAGATAATAGTCGCCAACACTTTTTGCTGATTTCTTCAGTGTAAGGCGACGTAGGAGAAAGCAGCGATCAAAGCAAAAATAGCTAAGCCTGAGTGGAATAAGCGTTGTTTGCGCAGCTGCGATTCAATTTTATCAATACTGGTTTTTAATTCCTGTGATGAAACGCGTTCATGACTGGCTTGGTGCAGTTGTTTTAGCAGTAAATCTGGCAGGCCCGGCAGTGCTTCAAGCAATGCAGGTGATTGATTTTTAAGTTCTTTAAGTAGTCTTTTGGGTGAATAGTGCTGCGTCATCCATTTATCAAGAAAGGGGTGAGCGGTGGCCCAAAGATCGAGCTCAGGGTATAGCTGTCTGCCCAGGCCCTCGATATTAAGCAGAGTTTTCTGCAATAAGACTAATGATGGCTGTACTTGCATGCCGAACCGTCTGGCAACTTGAAACAAGTAAATCAACAGCGTGCCAAATGAGATCTCGGCCAAAGGCTTTTCAAAAATGGGTTCACAAGCACTTCGAATCATACCTTCGAAAGCGTATTGATTCGTGCCTGCTGGCACCCAGCCTGACTCAATATGCAATTTAGCAACCAGGGCATAATCACGGTTGAATACAGCGAGAAGATTACGACCTAAATAGTAACGATCAAAATCTGACAGTGAACCCATAATCGCGCAGTCAATACCAATATAGCGAGGCGATTCAGGATTTTCTCTATCGACAAAAATGTTGCCAGGATGCATGTCAGCATGAAAAAAATTATGCTCAAAGACTTGAGTAAAAAATATTTTGACGCCACTTTCAGCCAAGGCTTTTAAGTTGGTTTTATTCGCATTGAGTGCGTCAATATCAGAGACAGGAATACCGTATATTCGTTCGACGACCATAATGTCAATAGTGCTAAGATCCCAGATGACGGCGGGAATAAACAATAATTTACTGAGCTCTTCAGTGGCTTCAAAATTGCGCTTGAGCTGCGCGCAATTGGCTGCTTCGCGCTTTAAGTCAAGCTCATCAAAAATGGTATGCTCATAATCACTCACCACTTCAGTTAAGCGAAGCCGTTTACCATCGAGAGAAAATTTTTCTACTATGCTGGCAATTAGAAATAGTAGGGCAATATCTTTGGCGATCACTTTGTCGATGCCTGGCCGAATGACTTTAACCACCACATCTTTTCCGTCATGCAGTATGGCGGCATGAACTTGTGCCACCGAGGCAGATGCCATAGGCTCGACGGTAAAGGAAGCAAACGCCTCATTAACCGATTGACCCAATGCAGCTTCTATAATAGCGACAGATTTGCTGCTATCAAAAGCCGGTACTTGATCTTGAAGCAGAGCCAGTTCGTCAGCCAGATCGGGCGCCAATAGATCTCTGCGGGTTGATAGCAATTGCCCGAATTTAACAAATACAGGGCCAAGATCCTGCAACGCCATTCTCAGACGAATCGCACGATTATCAGCATGCCGGCCAAATAAATTAAACACACTAAGCAAGCATTTAATCGGCCGTTTAAGGTTTTTTTGTGGCACTAAGTTGTCAATGCGATATCGAGCAATGACACGTAAGATGAAAAGAATGCGAATAAATTTTTTCATAGTAGGGGCGGCGAGGTGCTTTTCTGCTGTCGTTTTATTTTTGCATCAATACGATCAATTTTCATCTCCAATGCCCTTAAGCGTTGGTAGAAATTTTCACATTCAATTTTAGCGGGCAGTAAACGCGCTTCTTCGTGCAGCAAGTCATCAAGCGTTCGTCTCGCTGTTTGCTTGGTTTGTCGGCTGAAATTTCCCATAGCATTGACGATTCGACCGGCTAAATGAGCAGGAATATCACCAATGAATGTAGCAAGTTGGCCTTCCCAGTCCAGCTCAATTTTCTCAGCGATGGCTTTTAATGCCATAAATAATTGAGTATCACCACTAATCAGCAGCTTACCATTAATCAATGCTGAAGCCAGATCTTCTGCAGTTAATAACGCCAGCCAATCAGCTCGACTGCCTTGAATACCCGCATCGGCATCACCTTCAAAATATTGCAAGACGCTAATGCTTGAGTCGACGCGAAAGTAAAGGGTTAGCTCTGGCTGGGTAAAGCTTAGTTGAATAACACGGCCGGCATGGCTAGCCAGTTTCTCTTGCGTGCATGGGTCTAGCGATAAGCTGCGATTGATCGATTGCTCAAGTGCGGCGCAGCTAGCGGCGATTAGTGTTGGATCTATTTTCATATCGTGGTGTTCAGTCTATACCTTGATGCCCTTATGAACAGCGACAATGCCACCGGTCATATTGTGGTATTCACAATCGACGAAGCCGGCATCTTCTAGCATACCTTTTAATGTCTCTTGATCAGGATGCATGCGAATCGATTCGGCTAGGTAGCGGTAGCTATCTTCATCTTGAGCGATTAACTTGCCAATTTTGGGCAGTAGTTTAAAGGAGTAACCGTCATAAATTTTCGACAGTAGCGGGTTATCGGGCTTTGAGAATTCCAACACCAATAGCCGGCCGCCAGGCTTGAGCACTCGCAAGATAGACCGTAAGGCTAAGTCTTTATCGGTAACGTTGCGCAGACCAAAGCCAATGGTCACGCAATCAAAGTAATTGGATTGAAATGGCAGATATTGGGCATCGCCAAGTACATAGCTGATATTGCCAGTGTTGCCTAAATCAGTTTGTTTGTCGCGTCCCGTTGCCAGCATTGATTGATTGATGTCGGACAGAATGACTTCGCCTTGATCGCCGACTAAGCGACTGAATTTGGCTGCCAGGTCACCTGTGCCGCCGGCGAGGTCAAGGACTCGATGGCCTTGCCGAACAGCGGAGACTTCAACGGTAAACCGTTTCCAAAGGCGATGAATGCCGGCTGACATCAAGTCATTCATGATGTCATAGCGACTAGCGACCGAGGTGAATACCTCCCCAACTAATCCTGCTTTTTGGTCTTTATCCACTTGTTGAAAACCAAAGTGGGTAGTAGTCGATTCCTTAGAATCAACCGATGAATTATTATCAGGGTGTGGGTTGCTCATCGCTGCCTCTTTCCTTGCCGGACTGAATACCTAAAGCTAATGTCCGACGAGCTTGTCAGTGGTATTGTACCCTTCTAGGCGGCAAGAAAACAGACCGGTTTATAAGGCGGCCACAGCAAAGCCGTGATCCGCCGTCATAAAGCCCTGCGCCTAGCTGCCGAGTTGAATGATCCAAATGCAGCTGATCAAGCCGATAATCCAGACAATAGAGCGTAAGATCGCCCAGTCAGCCAAGTAACAGAGAGCGTGGGCGATTCGCATCGCAAGAAAGATATAAGCCGGCATTACCATCTGCTCAGCGCTCGCGCCCATGAGATAAGCGCCTAAAATAGCCGCTGAAAAAAGTGCTAATGCCTCCCAGGCATTTTGCTGTGCGGCAATGCTTCTGCTGCCAGGGCCGCTTAGGCTGGCTGCCTGTTGCCGAGGGTTATTATTATCAACCACACCGAATTCTTTATGCTTAAAAAAGTGGCTAATAAAATTGAGAATAATGGGCATCATTGCCACAGCAAATAAAATATTAACGATTGTGCTCATGTTTTTTCCTTTTGGTGGGTCTAATAATAAGAGGTCTCGACGGAATATAGTATAAAGGCCGATTTTTATGCCTTACATTTTTGATAGCTAAGCGAAACAGTAAGCTGTATTCTATAGGCGTTAGTGTTGTTTAAGAAAGGGTGTAGCAATGACTGAGCAATCTGTAGTCGTTAAGGCTTCTAGCCAGATGAGTTTGGCTGAAATTGAAGATTTTTTATCAAATAGCAAAATACCTTTACGAATATCTAGCGTTGGGTCCGATGGTTTCCCTTTGGTTTCGTCTCTGTGGTTCTTATATCAGGATGACAGTTTTTTCTGCGCCACTCATAAATCATCACTATTGGCGAAACGGTTCTTGCTGAATAGTAAATGCGGTTTTGAAGTGGCCGCCGACAGCATGCCTTACAGTGGTGTCCGCGGCCAAGGCATCGTGAGCATGACCTTGGGAAATGCTCAGCAGTTACTTGAGCAACTGATTCAGCGCTATGCTATTGATCCTGAGACCTACCTAGCGAAATGGTTGTTAAGCCGAAGTGACGATGAATATGTGCTATGCATTTCACCTAATTGGCTAACCGCTTGGGATTTTTCTTCTCGCATGAAAAAATAAATTATCAATACTGTTCAGTATTACTAAAGTTTGATGGCGTTAATGATTTCAGTATTAGCTTCGCGACATTTTTTTTGTTGCTTTAATTGATCAATGTAACGTTGCCAGTATTCATCATGATGAATGCAAAGTTGGTGTAGGTATTCCCAGGAGTAAATGCCACTGTCGTGTTGATCGTCGAAAAAAATCTGTATTGCGTAATTTCCAACGGCGGTTATTGATTCTATGCCGACGTTTTTTTTTCCGACTTGAAGCACCGCTTGATCTGGGTGATGTCCCCTGACTTCAGCCGAAGGGGAGAGCACTCTTAGGTACTCAGCAGCCAAGGTAAAATGTTGCTCATCAGAATAGGCAAGCTCAAGTTGTTTAGAACGCTTGTGTAAATGAATCTTCTTTGGTTTCACAATGTTCTCTGTTGGTAAGATTAGTAATGTTAATAGTTATAAAATAAACCGGCTCAGATCTTCATCTGCAGCGAGTGCCTGCAGTTGTTGATCGACATAGTCTTTATCAATAATTATTTTTTGGCCATTAAGATCGCTGGCTTCAAATGACGCGCTTTCCAGCAGTCGCTCAAGAATAGTATGTAATCGACGAGCACCAATGTTTTCAGTTTTCTCATTAACTTGCCATGCGGTTTGCGCAATTCGACCGATCCCGTCTGCAGTAAACTCTAGACTTAAGCCCTCGGTTTCTAATAACGCTTGATATTGCTCGGTTAAAGAAGCGTGGGGCTCGGTTAATATTTTTTCAAAATCATCTGCTGAAAGTGGATCTAGCTCGACTCTAATGGGTAAGCGACCTTGCAATTCAGGGATTAAGTCAGAGGGTTTTGATAAGTGAAAAGCACCAGAAGCAATAAATAAAATATGATCAGTTTTGATCGAGCCGTGCTTAGTGCTGATAGTGCTACCTTCGATTAAAGGCAGAAGATCACGCTGCACACCCTCGCGAGAAACATCACCGCCACTGGCTTCTTGCCGTTTGGCCACTTTATCAATTTCATCGATAAAGACAATGCCGGTTTGCTCTGCTGCTTGAATTGCATCAGCTTTAAGCTCATCTTGATTGATCAGTTTGTTAGCTTCTTCATCTTTTAACTGCTTAAAAGCGTCTTTAACTACGAGCTTTCGAGTAGTTTTTTTGCCTTTAGAAAAGTTAGAAAACATACCCTGCAGTTGGTTGGTCATATCTTCCATGCCAGGCGGTGCCATTATTTCAATGCNCGCAGGGCTATCACTGAGTTCGATGTTAATTTCCTTTTCATNCAGNTCACCNTCACGCAATTTCTTTCNNAANANTTGNCGGGTCNNGGTCTGNTTGTCGTTTTCATCAATATCCCGTGCTGGAGGAAGCAGTGCGTCTAAAATACGTTCTTCTGCTGCTTCGCTAGCACGATAGTCAACTTTCGCGACGGCGCTTTCACGACGGTTTTTAATGGCGACATCGACAAGATCGCGAATAATGGATTCAACATCACGACCGACATAGCCAACTTCGGTAAATTTTGTCGCTTCAACCTTAATAAAAGGCGCATTGGCTAGCTTAGCGAGACGACGGGCTATTTCAGTTTTGCCCACACCGGTTGGGCCAATCATCAAAATATTTTTAGGGGTTATTTCACCGCGAAAATCTTCAGCTAATTGCATTCGCCGCCATCGATTACGCAGAGCAATAGAGACTGCTCGCTTTGCTGCACTTTGCCCAACAATATGTCTATCGAGTTCATGAACGATTTCTCTTGGTGTCATCGACATCTAACTGATTATCCTCTTTATTCATTGCAATAATTATTGCTCAGCCTCTAGGCTTTCAATAGTGTGATTGTGGTTAGTATAAATACAGATATCGCCGGCTATCGTTAGCCCTTTTTTGACGATGTCTTCTGCGCTTAGATCAGTATTATCGAGCAATGCTCGAGCGGCACTTTGAGCAAAAGGTCCTCCTGAACCAATCGCGATCAAGCTGTCTTCCGGCTCAATAACATCACCATTACCGGTAATCACCAGTGAGGTTTTAGCGTCAGCAACAGCTAGCAGTGCTTCTAAGCGCCTAAGCGCACGATCGGTTCGCCAATCTTTGGCTAGCTCGACGGCGGCTCTTGTTAGATGGCCTTGGTATTTTTCGAGTTGTGCTTCAAATCGTTCAAATAAGGCGAAGGCATCAGCGGTTCCGCCGGCGAAGCCTGCAATAACGCCACCGCGATATAAACGCCTAACCTTGCGAGCATTGCCTTTCATGACGGTGTTACCCATAGAGACTTGGCCATCGCCACCGATAACAACATGACCGTTTCGGCGTACCGATAGTATCGTGGTTCCTCTGTATTGCTCCATCATTAATACCTTTTAAAGTGAGTCGCTCATTGTACAGTAAGTTATCGCGGATCTTCTCTTACCATCGCTTCAAGTTTGTTAGTCATTAGCTGTGATCGAGCAGCGGCCATTTCGCGCCGCGATTTAAAAGGCCCGATTATTACTCGGTGCCAGCGTGTTCCTGATGCATTAATGGATGCGCTAATGGAAGGTTCAAAGCCTAATAAGGTTAATTCGACTAACCGCTGTTCGGCCTGCTGTTCTGTTTTAAATGAGCCAGCTTGAATCCTGTATACGGGCTGTTTTTTTTCGCCGTTATTGTCGCTTAAAATTGTGGGCTGTTTAATGTCGACGGCATTGCCTTTTAGTTTTTCATAAAATGTAAACTCCTGTTGATTACTGTTTACTGATTTTTTTTGTTCTGGAATACCTCGATCGATCGATAGCTGCCTATTATTGGTATTGTTGACCTCAATTCCACTGATAAAATATAGGCCAATAATGAATGTTAGCGCAATAATGACGGTCGATGCGATTCGCATTTTAGAGATCGAGTTTTGCTTGGTGGCACGAGGCCTATTTTTTTTTGGCTTTGCGCTACTTTTTTTATTGACCATAATTGATAGTATCCTTAGCTGGAGACGATGTCTCTATTTTACATTTTTGTCGGCGCACTTACGCCGAGTAAGTCCAGGCCATTTTCGATAACTTGGCGACTGGCTTCAGCTAATGTTAAGCGTGCATTACGTAAGTTGTCGTCTGCGACTAATAACTGCCATTCTTTTTGTTGCGAACCACTGGCATACCAAGCGTGAAGATTAGCCGCTAAGTCACGTAAGTAACTGGCTATGTTGTGAGGTGCGAAGTCACGCGCACTATTAGCAACACAGTCAGGATAGGCGGCGAGTGTTTTTAGTAAGGCCAGTTCGGTATCGGTAACGAGTAACTCAAGGTTTGCCTTACCTATCGTTAAATCAAAAGGCAGCGACTTTTCAGCGGCTTGCCGCATGACGCTGCAGACCCTAGCGTGCGCGTATTGAATATAAAAAACAGGGTTATCATTCGTTTTTTGCAGGGCTAAGTCGATATCAAAAGTAAGCTGTGAATCGGCACGCCGAGCGACTAAGAAATAACGCGTTGCATCACAACCCACTTGCTCAATTAAATCACTTAGAGTGACATAGCTGCCAGCGCGCTTTGAGATTTTAACCTCTTCGCCATCGCGCATAACCGTAACCATTTGGTGTAAAACATAATCTGGCCAGCCCTCCGGAATATCAAGCTTTAAAGCTTGTAAACCAGCTCTAACGCGGGTAATGGTACTGTGGTGATCTGCGCCTTGTTCATTGATCACGGTGGTAAAGCCTCGCTGCCATTTATCAAGATGGTAGGCTACATCCGGTACAAAGTAGGTATAGCCACCATCAGACTTGCGCATTACGCGGTCTTTATCGTCACCAAATTCTGTTGTTTTAAGCCATAGCGCACCTTCTGATTCATAAGTGAAACCGTTAGCGATTAATGTCTTGACGGTCGACTCAACTTTACCATCGGTATACAGGGCTGACTCCAGCGAAAATATATCAAAGCCAACGCGAAAGGCTTGCAAATCGATATCTTGTTCATTACGGAGGTAAGCGACAGCATAGTTGCGAATGGCTGAATTATTATCAGCGTCGGCTAAACCAGTGATACCGTTGATTGCCTTACCGGCCATGTAGTCGGCGGCGAGCTCTGTGATATATTCACCTCGATAGCCGTCTTCTGGCCATTGTGGATCGTCGGGTCCAATACCTTGGCAGCGCAATTGTACTGAGGTGGCTAAATTATTAATTTGTTGGCCAGCATCGTTATAGTAAAACTCGCGTGTGACATCCCAACCACACGCGCCGAGGAGTCGACAAATACTGTCACCGACCGCTGCGCCACGACCATGACCGACATGCAATGGTCCCGTTGGGTTGGCCGAGACGAACTCCACTTGGACTGCCTGGGGCTGTCCTTTGCTATCATGACCGTTTTGATTCTGGCCAAAGCGATTGCCTTTTTCGAGTACGTCCAGTACGACATCCGTTTGAGCTGTCTTGACCAAAAAGAAATTAATAAACCCCGGCCCAGCTATGTCAGTACTCAGAACTATCTGATTATCAGGTAGATGTTCACAGATCAATGCTGCCAGTTCGCGCGGTGGAAGGCCGCTGGGTTTTGCCAGCGCTAAAGCAATGTTGCAGGCCAAATCGCCATGGCTTGGATCGCGAGTGCGCTCAACCTTTATTCTCGGCAAGGCAATTGATGGCAGCACTTCACTGCTAATCATGTTGTCGATGGCTTGTTGAATCAGTTGCTGAATAATGTCTTTCATGAATGCAGTGGTCTCAGGTTCTTATGGCGGAGCAAAGGGAGTGGCGCCCTCAATTTAAACGGCAATGCCCTTTATTGGGGAGCAATAGCAGCTGACTGCTATTATGGCGAGTCCGATCTCATCCGACAAGGTCGGCGTGTATTTAGATGACATCTTGCGGGTCAATATCTACACCCCATCGAAGGCCACTGGGCAATTTTGCCGCTTCAAACTGTTGTACAAATTGTTCGATCGTGTTGTGCAGAGTTTTCCGATGCTGTGACTTGATAATTAACTGAGCACGATGTCGACCGGCTCGCTTTTCCATAATAGCCGCTATTGGCCCTAAAATTTGACAGTGATTATTGGTATCACGATCGCGTAACAGCCGCGAAAGAACTTGCATTGCTTGCTGGGGCTTAGTGCTGTCTGCTCGCAGTATCGCCATGTGCGTGAAAGGCGGCAGTGAATACAGTTCTCGCTCCGCCATTAATGTTGTTTTTACCCCTTGGTAGCTGTGCTGCTGCCAATTTATTAATAGAGGGTGGTCAGGTAAACGCGTTTGGATTAGAACCCGCCCCAATGTGTCACTTCGGCCAGCACGACCAGCCACCTGCGTCAGCAACTGAAGAGTTTTTTCAGCGCTTCGAAAGTCAGGGCTGTAAAGGCCCTGATCGACATCTAAAACCACTACTAAGCTTAACGCAGCAAAGTGGTGACCCTTGGCGAGCATCTGAGTACCCACCAGTATGGCTGGTTGGCCACGATTAATGCGTTCGATTTGCTCTCCCATGGCTTGCTTTCCTTGCGTGCTGTCACGGTCAATACGCAAAATTGTATGCTGTGGAAACAAGTCAGACAGTGCTTCAGCGCTGCGTTGGGTGCCTTGGCCTATGTTCATCAGGTTTTTCGACTGACATTGCGGGCAATGGCTGGGGACTGCGGATCTAAAATCGCAGTGATGGCAGCGAAGGCTGGCTGGCCGTTGATGAAGAGTAAGCCGGGCATCGCATTGACCGCACTGTGCTTGCCAGCCACAATCATTGCACATTAATAACGGTGCAAAACCGCGACGATTCACGAACACCATCGCTTGTTTGCCTTTCGCTAGCGTACTATTGATGGCATTAATGGCTTGATCACTCAAGCCTTGGTGCAAGGCTAGCCGGCGAATATCAATGAGTTCAATGACGGGTGGCTGGGCGTTTCCTGCACGCTGCTGAAGGACGGCGTGATGATATTTATCGGCATTGACATTGGCATAGGTCTCTAATGAAGGGGTCGCAGAGCCTAAAATAACCGGTAATTTTTGTTTTTGTGCCAAAACTATTGCGATATCCCTAGCGGAGTAACGAATACCGTCCTGTTGTTTATAGGAATTATCGTGTTCTTCATCAATGATAATAATGCCTAAGCTCTGAGTGGGTGTGAATACAGCTGAGCGTGTGCCAATAATAATTCTTGCACGACCCTCTCTGCTCGCAGTCCAAGCGGCCAGTCGTTCGCGGTCATTGAGGCCTGAATGAAAAATAGCGATGGGCACATTAAAGCGTGCCACAAAACGCTGAATAGTTTGCGGTGTTAAGCCGATTTCAGGAACTAGCACCAACGCCTGTTGCTGTTGAGTTAATACTTTTCCGATGGCGCGAAGGTAGACTTCGGTTTTACCACTGCCAGTAATCCCTTCTAATAAAATCGCGGTAAAGTGATTGAGTTGCTCCTCAATCAGTTGGTCGGCATTGCGTTGCTCGGTATTGAGTGTCGGCAGTACGTCGTCGCCTTTACCTTGAAGTAAACTTTGGCAATCGCTGGGGTAATAGCCTTGAGAAGACTGGCTAATGAGCGCTTTTTTTGCCAATGCTAATGCCGTAGGGCGAGAGTGACCCTCTGCTGTTAATTGTTGCTCAGAAATAGCGGCAGGCGTCTGCTCTTCACGTGACTGTTGGCGGAGTCGGTTCAGCAGCGACTGCTGTTTGGGCGCGCGGCTCAGTGCTTGATCATCAAGGCCTAGGCCTTGATGGCTAATTTGCCAATATTGCTGAGTGTAAGCGTCATAAGCGCCCCCCTTACGAAGCGTGGTGGGCAACAGGTTAAGAATAGTGTCGCCTAGCGGGTGATGATAATACTGACTCATCCACCGGCCCAGTATCAGCATTTCTTGGTCGAGCAGGGCATAGCTATCGAGTGAGCTAAGAATGGTTTTAAGTTTACTAGTGGCAATGGCCGATGAGTCGCTATGACCGATAACGACGCCGGTCATCTTTCTTCGCCCAAACGGGACTTGCAC
>PBSZ01000029.1 GCA_002726445.1 Cellvibrionales bacterium
CGATAATCAAAAATCCGCTTTCCGCGCAATTGAAAAAAATCAAGATCAATTTATCAATCAAGGTCTGTGGGCTCGGTCAAGGCATCCAAACTATTTTGGGGAGATTACGCTCTGGTTGGGCATAGCAATCATGAGTGTGCCGTCGTTCAGTGGCATGAATTATTTGGCGCTGTTCTCGCCGGTGTTTACTTATTTGTTACTTAATAATATCAGTGGCATCAGACTGCTTGAAGCGAGGGGTAATAAAAAATGGGGGCATTTAGAGGATTATCAGCTGTACCTTAACAGTACGCCAAAATTAATACCTAAGCTCTTTAGGTAGAAATTTTCTCCTTAACATTGTTAATCAAAGCCGGTAAAAGCTCTATAGTGCAAGCCTCTATTCTTTATTGAATATTCGCATCGCTTTCTCTTGGCATTTTTTTACAATGCGATAAACGCTCTATTCAATGTTGTGAAAATTATCATTGAAAAATGGGATAAACAGCCTTTATCATTTTGTTGTCACATAAGGACAATACACTGACGATTATGAATATTAGTTTGTTAAGAAAAGTCATAGCTGAGACGCTCGGCACCGCTTTTTTAGTCATGATTGTGATTGGCTCCGGTATTATGGGTCAGAATCTCTCTACTGATACCTTGAGCATATTGCTGGCTAATACCATTGCTACCGGTGTAGGCCTAACCACTTTAATCTGGGTATTCATTGCTATTTCAGGGGCGCATTTCAATCCTGCAGTGACTTTGGTGATGTTACTACGCCGCGAAATGCCGGCATTCGATGCGCTGGGCTATATTGCCGCACAGTTTTTAGGGGCAATGCTGGGTGTGATAGCCGTACATGCCATGTTTGATTTAGCTTTACTGCAAAGTTCAAGTAATTATCGAGGAGGTGTTAATCTCTATCTTTCCGAGGGCATCGCGACCTTCGGTTTATTGATGACGATTTTAAGTGTTCGCAAGTTAAGTTTGCTAGCCGTGGCGCCTGCTGTGGGTCTGTATATTTCTGCGGGTTATTGGTTTACCTCATCCACTTCGTTTGCCAATCCTGCGGTGACGGTTGCCCGCGGTTTTACCGACAGTTTTACCGGCATTGACCCTGCGTTTATACTGCCTTTTATTGGCGCTCAATTAATCGCTGCGGTGGCTGCCATGTTGTTGATGCGATTTTTACTGGATGATTAGCGATATTTTTTGACTTTTAATAAGGTGAAACCTTATGGACCATTATAAGTTAGTGCTACCTGAGCATATTAATCATTACGGCCATTTATTCGGTGGTAATCTGCTCAATTGGATTGATGAGTTTGCCTATATTACTGCCACGGTTGACTTCCCGGGTCGACGTTTTGTGACAGTGGCAATGGATAATGTTGAATTTCGTTACGGTATTGATAATGGCGAGGTGTTGTTATTTCGTGTCGAGCAGCAACGCTTGGGTAGAACTTCAGTGACCTATAAAATCAGTGTTTTCGGTACCGTAATTTGCCCTGAGCCAGAGAAGGTTTTATTTTCAACCAATATGACGTTTGTGAATGTTGATTCTAGCGATAACAAACAAGCTATCTAACGATTTACTTTCGCTGGCCCGATAAAAAGCTAGCCAGTCGATCAATTGCGTCGCTGAGTACAAACTGTTCGGGTAGAAAGACAATGCGTAAGTGATTTTTGCTGTTAAGGTTAAAAGCCGAACCTTGGACTAACAGCATTTTTTGCTCGATCAGTAAGTCTAAAACAAACTTTTCATCATCAACAATCGGGTAAACTTTTTCGTCCAGCTTAGGGAACATATAGATTGCGCCTTTTGGTTTAACGCAGCTTACGCCCGGTATTTCCATTAGTTTGTTGTAAGCAACATCGCGTTGAGCACCGAGCCTGCCGGTGGGTAACACCAAGTCATTAATGCTTTGATAACCGCCTAAAGCCGTTTGAATCGCAAACTGTGCGGGCACGTTTGCGCACAAACGCATAGACGCTAAGATGTCTAAACCTTCAATAAAATCACGGGTATCATTTTTACGACCAGTAATTACCATCCAGCCTGAACGAAAGCCAGCTAATCGATACGATTTAGAGAGGCCATTGAATGATAGGCAGAGTAAGTCATGAGCCAATGTAGCAAAGGGTGTATGCTCGGTGCCATCGTAAAGGATGCGGTCATAAATTTCGTCAGCACAGACGACCAGATTGTGATCGCGTGCTAAGTCAGCGATTTGCTCTAATATCCCTTTTTCGTAAACTGCACCCGTCGGATTGTTGGGATTGATCACCACAATAGCCCGAGTTTTATCGTTAACTTTACTTTTTATGTCGGCGATATCCGGCTGCCAGTCGGCTTGCTCATCACAGACATAGTGAACCGGCGTGCCGCCACAGAGCGATACGGCGGCTGACCATAGGGGATAATCAGGTGCAGGCACCAGCACTTCATCGCCATTATTAAGTAAGCCCTGCATGGCCATAACAATTAATTCGCTAACGCCATTACCTAAATATATATCGTCGACCTCTACACTGTGTACGCCGCGAAGTTGAAAATCTTGCATGATGGCTTTTCTAGCTGAATATAAGCCTTTTGAATCACAATAACCTTGTGCTTCAGGTAGGTTGCGGATGACATCTTGCAGAATTTCGTCGGGTGTTAGCATGTCAAAGGCGGCGGGGTTGCCAATGTTGAGTTTTAGTACCCGATGGCCCTCATCTTCAAGGCGAGTCGCTTCTCGCAGCACGGGGCCGCGAATGTCATAACANACGTTTTGCAATTTACTGGATTTGCTGATTTTAGCCATAGCCNTGCCCAATGGATGATACTTAAACTGGTCTGCTTATTTTATATNCCCGTATAAAGATTATAGACCTTGCNTGGCTAAACTGACGATGAAATATCAACAAAATTTTAGCTGTCTCGTCTAAACAGAGCCTATATAGTTGGCTCATTCTCATAAAATTGGTCCCATTCAAACAAAAAACAGGTGCAATATGGCAAAGTTAGACAAGACTGATGAGCAGTGGCGTTCTGAACTGACAGCAGAAGAATATGCAATCACCCGTAAAAAAGGTACTGAGAGAGCCTTTAGTGGCGAATATAACGCACATAAAGCGACAGGCCACTATCGGTGTAAATGCTGCGGTAGTCAATTATTCGACTCGGTTCATAAATACGATTCAGGCTCTGGCTGGCCCAGTTTTTACCAGCCAGTAGCATCCAATATGATTGATGAGCATCATGATTCGTCTCATGGCATGGTTCGAGTAGAAGTGACTTGCAGTCAATGTGATGCCCACTTAGGTCATGTATTTAATGATGGTCCTGCCCCCACAGGTATGCGCTACTGTATCAACTCAGCATCATTAAAATTCTCTGGTTCAGAGGGATAGCTTGCGGTTGAAGTTACAGCTGTTTGTTTGGAGGCTTACCATTGACTGAGCAAAAAAATCGATCCTTTGAGTGGATCTATCGTCAAGCAGCAAAGCGATTTGTCTCGCCCGCGCATTTAGAGGCTAGCTTACCAGCGCCTTTATCCCAGCGGGTATTATTAGCACGATCTGATGCTGATTATTTGTCCATTATGTGTCGTCGCGTATTTCGTGCGGGTTTACAACATAAAATGGTTGATGCTAAATGGCCGGCTTTCGAAAAAGCTTGCTTTAGCTTTAATCCTCGCGCTTTAGCCGCTTTGAGCGATGAGGGCTTAGAAGATATTCTGCAGGCGGAGGGGATTATTCGCCATTGGGGAAAACTCAAGTCGATTCGAACCAATGCCGTGATGGTTGACGATCTCTCCCGTACGCATGGCAGCTTCGCCCGTTGGTTGGTCGATTGGCCAAGTGATGATGTCGTGGGTCTTTGTTTTGAGCTGAAACGTCAAGGTGCACATTTAGGTGGCCACTCAGCACAGCGGTTTTTACGCATGGCAGGCATTGATACATTCTTGTTAACTGACGACACGGTGGCCGTTTTAATCGGTCTCGGTGTGGTGGATAGACCGCCGACCTCAAAAACTGCTCTGCGAGAGGTGCAAGCCGTGTTTAATGACTGGGTGACAGAATCGGGTAGGCCGCTGTGTGAGATATCGCGAACGCTCAGTTTTTTAGCGGGTTAGGGGTTCTTAATTTTCGTAGTTTGACGTTTCACCACAGCCGCCGTCATTCTAGAAACGCAGCATAATTGCCCAGCGCTGTTTTGAATTAAAATCTCCCAGACTGAACTTCGCTTGCCTAAATGGATAGGTTGAGTCACCGCAGTTAGCACCCCGGTTCGTGAGGCCTTAAGGTGATTGGCGTTAATTTCTTGTCCTACACAGTAATAGTGACGTTGGTCGACAGCAAAGTTCGCGGCATAGCTGGCTACTGTCTCGGCTAAGGCTATGCTGGCACCGCCATGTACGAGGCCAAACGGTTGGTGTATGTTGGGTCCAGCCGGCATGGTTGCGGTTAGTGAATCTTCGCCGATCACTGTTATTTTGATATCTAATGTGGTCATTAATGTACCTTGCCCGTCAATGCCTTGTTGCAGTTGTTCTATTTTTTCGAAGGTGACGGGTTCAAACCAAATGCTCATAGATTTACTCGTTGTTAGTTTTAGTCAAATTTTTTAATGCTTGAATCGAGGAATTTATTGGCGATACTATTGCTCAGGTGACTTTGGGTAATCATCCATGACCGCGAATGGGTGCAGCGCTAAAGCGACACCTTTTCGAATATGGCTTGGGCTGTTAAAAATATTTTCTCGTCTAACAAATCGCCCGTTGCCACGATGGGGATCAATCATTCGGGTGATTTCAATGCCGCCCGCGCTTTGAAAGAGACGCTGACCATCAGCATGATAAATGGTTACCAGTATAGATACGGCAGGTACTGTCTGCATCCAATCGAAGCCCTGAGAAACCCCAGTCCCTGCGCCTTTGATTTTTGGCTTTCGGCTCACACCGTCCCACCTTGCGGTTCGGTTAGAGCCGTTGCTAAAGCTGACCTGTCGTTCAATTAAGTCAGTGAATACAATGGCGTCAATATCGCTATTGTTTTTGATTTCTTGTAACACGTAAAACATCACACGCATAAATGAACGCTGATTGATTTGCGAGGTATAGTTGTCGTAGGGTTGGCCATATTGCCTGATGGCTTTTCGCCATGCTTGCTGGAATAAGGCGTTACTCGCAATGGTATAGCCACTATCTATGAGCTGTTTTTTGACGTAGTTATCAATTTTACCTTGTTCATCACGTAGGTACTTTTTTGACGGTGCGCCAAAATTAACATGCGCCACTGCAACTTTGTTGATCGGTGACGATGCTATTTTTTCATTGTTTAGAGAAAACGGATAAAGGGTGTCATTAAGCTGAGTGTTTTGGCAGGCAGATAGAAAAATCCCGCACAGCATAAACAGAAAAAAGCGAAAGGCCTGCTCAGTGATTGATGTTATTTTCATGTCGAGATCTCTTGAGGCCACTGCCTATTGATAGTGATTACGATGCGGCTAATGGCTTGGCTACTTAACAACAATAAGGTCATTTATAATAGCGACTCTTGCCGGAAGTGCAATGAGTTTTAAAATGTTTGGCTGGATCTGACTCAGTGTTCATTGTGGTTGAGAATAGTGATACCGTATTCCTGTCGCAGATCTTGTATTGATCGATTGAGATAATGAGCTGGACACTCTAGCGGCCATTTTTTTTTCATTTCACGGGCTTTTTTGAAAATCACCCGCATACGATGAAAATTATTGCGGTAGATGTTCAGCATGCCTCGAATCCCATAGTCATCGAAGAGTTGACAGTAAAGGCCTTCAAGCTGTGGGAGTTTGGTATAGGCGATAAGGTCGGCGAGACGAAATTGGCAGCCGAATAAAACCCAGATATCCAGCAACGCCTCTTGCTCAATACTCGTATCTAGACCAAAGATCACATGCGTGCAGTCATGATTGCGGAGTAGATTGCCGCTAACAGAGTTATCTTTAAGCGGCGACCGTGAAGCGGGAAAGGAGTGATAATAAATTTCTAGCCCCTCAGCCATGGTTAAATCGCAATCTTGTTGCTGTAAAATATCCATCGTTCTATGGTAAAGCAGGGGTATTGAGACTGTCAAAGCCAAGCATCTGCCAGCTTGTTAGTCGAAAAAAATTGATGATGATTCACAGGGCTTATTTTAATCGCAGTATGATGGGATTTTGTTTTACAATAATCACCATGATTCGTCGCGCTAACACGTACTTATACTATGAAAAATACTTCCACTATAGACCCGCTGCACTATACCCATATTGGCTTAGCTGAACCGCGGCTAAATGACAGTCCTGTGGTGCTGATTCATGGTCTCTTGGGCATGGGGCGCAACCTGGGTGCATTGGCCAGAAGTTTGGCCGATGACTACTCTGTTTATAGTATTGATTTACTGAATCATGGTCGCTCGCCACGAACCAGTGGAATGGATATCGCTTTATTAGCCGACACGGTGGTCAATTTATTAACCGACCTAGGCATCGCTAAGGCCCATTTTATCGGTCACTCTCTCGGGGGGAAAGTCGCCATGGCTATTGCGCTTCATTACCCTGATCAAACCGATAAATGCATCATTGCCGATATTGCACCGGTGACTTATGCAGCTGAACACAATGATTTATTTGCCGTTATAAGTGCGATTGACTTATCACAATTCAGCCAGCGCGCCGAACTGCAAGCGCATCTTAACCAGCAACTTAACGACACTGCCGTGATTCAACTGCTGTTGCAAAATCTCGAGCGATCGACCAGCGGCTGGCAGTGGCGAATGCATCTGCCAGCGATTATTGCCAGTTATGATGCCCTAAGGGAAGCCATTCACTTACCTGCGAATGGGCGACCGGCAAATTGTCCGTGCTTATTCTTGTGTGGCGAGAAGTCGCATTATTGGCGTCCTGAGTATCACGCTCAAGCGCATGCCTTGTTTTCTTTCGCACAGTTTCACACGATTGCCGGTGCAGGCCATTGGCTTCATATTGAGCGGGCAGAACAGTTCAACAGTAAAGTGGCAGATTTTCTTGCTGTTGCAGATGGTTAGTCGATTTAGAATGATGGAGGTTTGGGGCGCTTATCGGAGCGACATCTAATTATAAAATTTATTTTTACAACTAATAAAAAGATAAATATGCCTCATTAAATCATACACTTATAAATAAATATTGAATCATCATCGCCTTAGTTTGGATTATTTTTTTGATAAAAGCGTTTGACTTATTGGTTGTAAAGCGTACTATATAGATCCCTTGGCCCCTATTTGAATTGGGTGGTAATGCGGTGTTTTGCATTTATCGACAATAAAATAGGGCTCCACTGCTTTTTTTAGCTAAAAAAGCCATTTTAAAGCACTTCTCTGTGCCTCACCCTGTTTTATTTCTGTCATGCATTTCTCGACCACCCTTATTGAATTTTCACATTAGGGGATTTTAGTTTTGAAAAAAATAAT
>PBSZ01000030.1 GCA_002726445.1 Cellvibrionales bacterium
CGATTTTGATTTAACAGTTAAACTTCGCACATTAACGAATGACTCCGAAGTATCTTCAATTCGCTACGAGGAAAAATTATTAGACCAAGTCATTGTCATTGACCGCTCAGGAAGTATGATGTCACCTGCTGGATTTACAAAAATGGATGCTGCCAGAAATGCTGCATCTATACTGGCTGATGCTGCGGGTTCTTCAAGTCAAATAGGGTCAATTAGTTTTGGGGGCGACAATAATGAACCTGACTATGCTTCTCCCTTCTCAGACGCTACATTAGATTCTTTTTTAAAGCCAGCTAATGATGCTCATAGGTTAGATGTGAAATCTGCAATTATGGGCATATCAGACCCTGCCCCCAATGTAATGACATCAATTGGCGATGGACTAGATCAAGCCAGACAAGAATTTATTGTTCGAGGATCAACGGTTGGTAAAGATATAATTACATTGCTCAGTGACGGCATGGAGAATGAGGATCTTTATGTTGCTGATGTATTGCCTGCGCTGTTATCACAAGACATTGAGGTTCATTCTATAGCATTGGGGCCACATGCTGATCAGCCCTTGTTGCAAGATATTGCTACTCAGACTGGTGGCAGCTTCTATTACGTTGATGTTGGAACAACTGCACCTATAATGGCACCCACAAGTGCTTCAAATAGCGTTCAATCTATAGATAGCTCAATTAGCATTATGGCATCTACTAGCCCTTTGAGTTACCAGCTTTCGTTACGTCTAGCTGATATCTATTTAGCTGCCTACGAAGCTGCGAGCGACAGTTCAAGAATATTTGAAGCATATGGCTCAATTACGAACAGCAAAGATATAAATTTTTCTTTAGCCGAAAGCCAGCTAGAAGATGGCCGAGTAACTATCGCATGGAGTAACCCTGATTCGATTGTCAGTATAGAGGTATATGAAAATAATAACTTATTAGTCGATGGCATTAATGGCGTTGATATTTATAGCGGGGATTCACATGCCGAGCTGCAAGTACCAAATCTAAATGTTGGTAACTGGAAGATCACAATTACTAGCTCCAAACAGATGGAATATTTTGCTGCGCTTTCTGCTAAACAGCGGGAGGGCGCTAGACTAGAACTTGCTTTTGATCAGGTATTAGATCCCGCAGTTCTTAACGAGGGTGGTACTTTCAAATATGGCAAGCCAATTCGTATCGTCGCTTTCCTAGATCAGAATGATGGCGGGATAAATAATGTCAAGGTAAATGCAAATGTAAAACACCCAAGTGGTGACCTTGATATGTTGCCTTTATTTGACGATGGTGCTCATGATGATGGTAACGCAAATGATGGTATTTATGCGAATATCTATCGGCGTACAACATTGGCAAGCCCTACAGGATTGTCAGAAACTCCTGGATCCTCAAACAATCCCTCGCCTAGCATTAGAGGCAGTTATAATGTTGTGGTTTTTGCAGACGGTAATACACATTCTGTCCCTGGGAGATCAAGTGAAGCTTTTTCTCGAATCGCTAAGGCCTCATTTAATATTTTGGACGGCCAAGAAACAAAAGCAGACCGTGACTATGACGGCATGCCCGATGTCTATGAAGACTCATTAGGGTGTCTTGATAAAACAACTCCTGATGCTGCAAATGACTTTGACAATGATACCTTATCAAATATCAGTGAGTGGCAAGGTGGAACAAACCCCTGTGAACAAGACAGTGATTTTGGCGGAATTCATGACGGGTCTGAGCGTTCGCTTGGTTTAAATCCTCTCGATCCAGATGACGATTTCATTCCTACGCCTCGAATGGTTGACGTTATTAAGAGAAGCTCAGAGCACCAAACAGATGATATTCAACTAATCCCGGGTGTAGTAACAATTCGCTATCCAACCCATGCTAGTTATCAAACAATACGAATTTTTAGATCGACATCTAAGCAAGGTCCATACAACCTATTGGCTGATTTTTCGCCCGACGGGAGCTCTATATATAGAGATCAAAATGGAATTATTGGCACAACCTATTATTACCGTATTCAGGCAGTAGGGACATCTAATGCGGAATCAGCACTAAGTCCAATAATAAGCGGTACCCCTAAAAATGATCCTAATCCGCCAATAGGTAACATATCAATTGCCGAAGGCTCAATCGTTGATAATCTAAATGTAAACCTTAATATGCGTTTTGACCATGATGACGTATCTCATTTTAGAGTTAAAAATCTTAACAGTCCAACGTTCAATAATTGGGTAGCTGTTCAAAATAATTCACACAGTATGAGTTATCCCTGGATATTGGAACCCAATAATAATGGGGATGCGATAGTCATTGTTCAATTCAAAGATAATGAAAATAACTTTTCTCTCCAATATACGGCAACTACAAAAGTGGTGAGTCAAGGGCAGTTAGGCGAGGTAAGGGGCAATATATCGTTAACAGGAAATGTTCCCAATAATATTCTAGGTAGTATAAGGGTTTCATTAACGAACGCCTCTAATACTGCAGTTAGGGCAACAGTTCCACCGGTTTACGCGAATGCGAATGGCGATTATAGATTAGCAAGCGTACCCGCTGGAGACTATAACCTTTTGATCAACTATGGGGCACTGGAGACAATATCACTGAATGTCAGCGTTTCGAATGGCGTGATAACTTCTGTTCAAAATCAAAATATTGATATCCCAGCATTTGAATTTAATACCCCAGCAATGGGTTTATACTCCATGTTAGTATTATCGCTCATGCTTACAGCTTTTGGTTTGATTAGAAAATCATTTTCAAATGAATAATCAATCATCTAGTTAATATCAGCTCTCGACTCACTGGTATTAACTAGACTCTTTTTTATTATCGCGGCGGCATGCGCATTGCCGCATCCAATCGAATCGTTTCACCGTTAATGTAAGTATTTTCAATCAAGCTTAAGGCCATATGCGCAAACTCGCTGGGGTCTCCTAAGCGCGGTGGGAACTGCGCATTGGCTGCTAAACCGTCGATCATCTCCTGCGGCGCCATGCCCATCAATTCAGTCATAAATACACCCGGGCAAATGGTATTGATACGGATACCCAGTTTGCCAAAATCACGTGCAATGGGTAGCGTCATACCCACGACACCGGCTTTTGAGGCAGAATAAGCAACCTGCCCTATTTGCCCATCAATCGCTGCCACTGAAGCAACATTGACAATCGCNCCTCGCTCGCCATCGGCAGAATGCACCTCGTTAGTCTGCATNGNTTCAGCAACTAAACGCGTCACATTAAACGTACCCACTAAGTTCAGGTTAATGATTTTTTGAAACCGCTCTAAAGGATANGCACCATCACGGCCNACNGTNCGACCTGCATCACCGGTGCCCGCACAATTGACCANACCNTGNATATCGCCAAACTGTGCTTTTGCCGCTGCAATACCATCGCGTACCGACTGTTCCTCAATCACATTAACAGAGCAGAATAACGCAGCTGCACCTAACTCGGTCACTAAGGCATCACCTTTATCTTGATTAAGATCAAAAATAACCGCATTGCCGCCGCGCTCAACAATCGCGCGAATACACGCCGCGCCTAAACCTGATGCACCACCGGTAATAATAATCGTTCGATCTGTAATTTTCATAATTGTTTTCCTATTAAAAAAGTACTGACGCCCAACTTATTCAGGCGCAAAGTTAACGTCTTTAGTCACCGCTTCCCATTCATCAATGGAATGGCTCAAATCAGACAGTTTTTGTCTAAAAGCGCCCAGCACATCATGGCCCAATAATAGATGTAACGGCGGATTTTCATGCTCGGCTAACATTAATACAGCATCGGCAATGCGTTTAGGATCACCCGGCAGCATGTTACCCGCCAACTTAATTAACTCTTTTCGTGCACCGACTGTCTCGGCATAAGCCTCAATCGGTGTCGCTGTTTCTTGCATTGAACGGGTCGCCCAGTCAGTGCGGAACGCACCGGGCTCGATGGCCGTCACCTTAATATTGAACGGCTCAATTTCTTTTGCCAAGCCCTCGGTCAATGCTTCCATTGCGTATTTCGTGCAACTGTAATAAATATTCGGTGGGTTAGTCACTAAGCCTGTCATCGATGACATATTAATAATATAACCGCTCTTTTGCTCCCGCATAATAGGCAACACAGCCTTAATTAAATCGACCACACCAAAAAAATTGGTGTCGAATAATTTTCTAACCTCGGCATCTTCACCCTCTTCTAAAGCCGACATATAGCCGTAACCGGCGTTATTCACCAATACATCAATCGCGCCAAAATGCTGTTGGGTTTTAGTCACTGCCGCCGTCACTGCTGCACTGTCAGTGACGTCTAAGGCTAAGGCCAATGCTTGGTCGGGATAAGCCGCAACTAAATCAGCCACCGACTCAGGATTACGCGCCGTCACCGCAGCGTGCTGACCACTGGCTAACACCTCATTAGCGACCTCACGACCAATACCGGTCGAACAGCCCGTTATTAACCAAACACGATCGGTTTTATTCTGCCCACTCATTGGATAATCTCCGGCAAACGGCGACTGTAAGCACTAGCGCGCGCTGCGCGCTGCTGTGCGCGACCATCGGCATCGAGATAAGTTGTGCCCTCTGACAAATGATTGGCCAATTCATTAAATTTAACCACTCGACCTTGTGCCGATAAATCAAGGTTTGGTTTTTTCCCAGGAAACTCGGCCATCCGTAACGTTAACATACCCTCGGGAAAACCGCAGGTATCGAGCCAATTATGCACGCCTGGATCTTTTGCGCAAAGAACATAAGTATACGTACCGTCGGAATTCGCCACCGACTGCGCTTTATTCAAAGTGCTAGTCCGATTAAGGATATCGAGCGTGGTACCCCAAATATTCGCAATCGGTACAGTAAAATACGCCGCGCCTCCATCATTGATATCAATCACAAAGGCTTCGTCATCAGCCAACTTGAAATGCCCACCGACGTAAACTTGATTACGTAACATGCCCGTATTATCACCCGATACCGCTAAACTAAAATCATTAGCCGGACGGCGAAAACTCCCTTTTGATAACATGGTGGTAAAAGTCGCAAAATGCAGCATCATTTTTGCGGTGAGTTCAGCTTGTTCATCCTCAGTCATTGCCGGCGTAGTGGGTTCATCCCCTAAGCGCTCAATGGTGAGTTCATTGGGGTCGTCTTTATCCCAATTCAGCATCACATCGCGAATATAAAACTCATGGGCAGTCGGGGAACTTTGCACATGATTCACGCGGTCTCCCGCTGGCTCACTGTCGACCGTAATAGTGAAGCTGCCATCGTCATCACAGACCAAGTCATTGCCATCGAGCACATCGACGGTGCCCATGTTTTCATCCCAAAGAGTGAAATAATTTTCGGTCATACGATGGCTTCCAACGCGACCATGAATCAAATATTTTTCTTTCCCAGAAATGGGAATCACCCGATAAATAGAATCGGGGTTATCGATACCCCAGCGTGAACCTGGTATTGCACGACCGTTAACCGTATGCGCTAAACGAGTGATAACTGACACTTTCGGTCGTAACGGATCTTGATTAGACGACCAGATTGCGGCCGAAAACATCACCTCTTCAAATGCCTCATCAAAACAAGCACGCATCACATCGCTGGGCGGCAAGATGTCCAGCCAGTGATCGTATACTCGATCATAAGCCGCCTTAACAACCGGATGCTTAATTAATTCTAAAGCCGCCAATTCTTGTTCATGTTGTTCGGCGGTTGCCACTGGGTGAGTCATAATTATTTCCTCGATTATCTGTTATGAATATTGTTCGTTATTGCTATTGAATAATTTTAGTGAAATCGCTGTTTATAGGCATGAAACCTTTGTTCAATTAACGCATCCGTTAAGCCAAAATCCTCAGCTTGATAAGAGTGTTTGGGTAGTTTATCGTCCCCGTCTTCAAGCAACCAATCCGTCATGGCAACTCTGGCTTGATCCGACAATGATTGCCCCAAGGCGAGATAAATTTTTTCGATTTGGCTAATAGGATCACTAACCGCATCACGAAAATAAATATCAGTGAACCGCTGACGATCATTTTTCATTGTCTCGCGAATGTCTAATGCACGCTGATTGGTCCAACTCATTCGCTCAAGCCATTGTCGACCAACCTGCCGAGGATCAACGTCGTCAGAATGCATACGCCATAGAGTGGTATTTAAGCTGGCTCCCGATGGAATCGTATCAACCGGATCGCGATGTAAGTGGACAATATGCGCATCAGGAAACATTGCCAGCAAAGTATCTAGGTAACCTAAGTGCGCCGGTGTTTTTAATACCCATCGCTGGCAAGGCTCGCCGCGATGTTTTTTCTGCCACTGCAAAATCTGTAAGCAACGGTATAAGTGCTGATAGGCTGGAGTGAAATCTTGCTGATCTAACCAAGCGCGGTAATTCGGTAATTGACAGGATGACTCATGGACATGCGACATAAAGGCATCGGCCAAAAACATGATCTCTTCTTCGCCTTTATGTGCATAAGATGGATGAATAGAAAATAACTGCGGTGTATATTTTCGTGAGTTTGCCTCTCGTTGCTCGGCATTCGCTATGCGTGAATCATTTAAGAAAGGTGTTAAAGGATCATAGTCTAAGGCGGGGGCCGGCTCTAATGCTTCCCAGCCTAAGGTTGTGCAATGCTTAGGGTCGCTAGCCAACAGCCGCTGAATTAAGGTTGTACCTGAACGCATCATCCCCACCACCACCACCGGCGCTATGATTTCTTCATTAGCAATTTCTGGATGGCGGCTAAACCAGGCGTTTAATCGCAAGCGATTTGCAAGACTGCGAACAATGCCGGCACTTAAAATATTGGCGCCCAATTTATTTAATGGCGCTTGCGCTAGGTCTTTCAGTAGGACCTCTAGTGACCGATAGAAAACAGGATCGCCAAAGTCTTCTAAGCCGTCAATAGCGCGAGCATCGGCAAGAAGTTTTGCTTGATCAAATTTCTCAGCAAACATTACATTATGTTTCCAATGAGTGGATTGTCAGCCATTGATAAACAGCAGCAACAACGTCAAACTATAGTGTAAATAAAGTTAGCTAAATTTAGCGTGAAAGAAAGGCAATATTCGGTATTTTTTAAACTGGAATCCGAATCACTGCCCTTGTTTCGCTAGCCATTAGTCAGCGAATCACGCTAAACTCATCATATGGATATTTATCAACAACTGGCTGATGAGGCAACTGTCTCTCTGGCAACCCAAAAAAGAGACGGCAGTCAAATACTCACGCCGTTATGGCTTGCCGGCCACGATGGGAAATTATATATGCGGACTATTAAAGGCTCGGCAAAAGTCCTGCGGATTACCAACTTTCCAAAGGTATCGCTGGCAGCCTGTACCTGGGAGGGAGATATTACTGGCCAGCGGCATGATGCAGTCGCTCGACTAATGTCAGCCGATGAGTCGCTTATCAGTGCAGCAGAAGTCGCATTACAAGCGAAATACGGTGCTGAGCGGACAAAAATGACCCTTATGATGGCCCAACAAGGAACCGCACTTTGCTATCTTGAGCTGAGCTTAATGGATTAAAATCTAAGGGTGGGCCAGGTAAAATTCCACCGCATCGGCAATACTTTCTTTCATAGGCCGAGGCTGCCAACCTAATTCTGTTCTTGCCTTGCTATTATCCATTTCATTAAAAATAGAAGTCAGCAGTATTGACTCGCGATTTAATGAGGTTCGCTTTCCCACTAACTTTAATGCCATCTCGGCAATCAATGCAATGGTATATACCACCGGTATCGATAACTTAAGCTTAGGTCTTGGTACGCCAGCCACATCAGCAGCATGGGCAAATAATTCAATTTGATTCGCATGCTCAGCAACCACAATATACCGCTCGCCCTTGCGCCCCTTACTTGCAGCTAAAATCATAGCCGTTGCCGCATCTCGAATATCCACAACGGGATTAGGCGCATCAATCGGTAATGAAGTTTTTTCAAAAGCGACATTTTTAATTAATTCGCCGTGCGGAGTCGGCTGGACATCACCGGGACCATAGGTATTAGCAACGCACATAGCCACTGCATCAAGGCCTTTTTCTTCCGCGCAATCCAACACCATTTGCTCAGCCTGAGATCGGCAACGCACATAAGCGGGAGCCTTGTCATACCAATTAAATAAGTTTGTCTCATCTACCCTGCCCTGATTTTGAATGCCAATCGTGACAATACTGCTGGTAAAAATGAATTTTTTGACGCCGACCTCAACCGCCACCGCTAAGACATTTTTAAGCCCATCAATATTAGTTCGAAACAAAGGCGAAGTATCTTTGAGCCAGGCGCGTGTATCAACAATGCAGTAATAAATAATATCGCATTCTTGCAAAGCGACTCGCAAGGAGGCTTTATCCATCACGTCGCCGTAAAATTTAGGCAAAGCCAAATCGTCAATAGAGCGCGTATCCGCGGTACTGCGTATAAACGCTTTTGTTGGCTGCTTAGCCGTCACCAACTGACGCGCCACGTGGCTACCCAAAAAACCATTCGCGCCCATTACGAGAGAAACAAGTTCTGACATATTATTTACCTTTGTTATTTATTATTATTGGCTTTAAAACTACAAAAAAAACGTTACTGGCATAAGGGTACTTTTAAGCTTTTTTAAAATCAATTAACTCTTCGCGATCACGAACCCTAAATTGCTGGCGTATCTGTTGGCAGCGCTCATCACCTAACAAAGTAAAAGTGTTATCGTTATCGCGCAGCCAAACAGGGTCACTACACTCCCAGCCTTGTGCGCGCAAATCACGCTTAACCACTTTATTAGACGCCGTAGTAGGCATCGCATTAGTAATGCGAATATAACGCGGCAATGATTTCTTACCCAGATCACTTTGCGCATGAAAAAATGATTCTATCGCTAAGTCATCAAAACTAATGTTTGGCCTAAGCAGTAACGTAGCCATCACATCATCACCAACATCGGCATTAGGCACGGCATACACCGCGGCTATGTCAATCTGCTCATGGCGGGTAATAATGGTTTCAATAGGTGCAGCGGCAAAGTTCTCGCCGTCGACGCGAAGCCAGTCGTAATTTCGACCGCCAAAATATATAAAGCCATCGGCATCGACATAACCTAAATCGCCGCTCCAAAAAATACCCTTCTGGGTGCGCTCTTGATTGGCTTCATCATTTCGCCAATAACCTTCAAAGTTTGCAACCGTTTCTATATTCGCTATTTCGCCCACCGCTTGATCGGCATTACTTAAACGCCCATTGTTATCAAATTCTGCAACAGCGC
>PBSZ01000031.1 GCA_002726445.1 Cellvibrionales bacterium
AACGGTTACGGCGGATCTGCGTTCGGTAGACACTCTGGCTATCTCTGGTGACTTCAATGCAACCGTGAATTCCGCACAGGTGGGCACGGGAACGTACACAGTGGCAGCGGGCTCTACCTTGACCATGACAGCGACCAAGATAGATGCGCTTACTGCAGCCACAGGTGCGAGGGCAACAGTGACATATGATGGCGGGGCTGTAAGTTTGGCGAATAATGATACTGTTGCCTTTACCTACAATGGCAAGGCGTACACCGCGACACTGGGTAATGTGGGGAATGTTGGCGCAATGAACACTTCCATTTCCCAAGCACAAAACGGCGGCGTTGCGCTGGGAGCCAATAAGGTGGTTCTGAGCTCAACAGGTGTAACTGGTGCTACTAATTTAGTCCTGACAGTTGGAAGTTCAGGTTCTGTGAATGACAGTCTTGTGGGTGGAAACTACACTTCCATTGGCAGTGGTAACCCAACAAAGGCAGCCGTAAACAAAGGTTCCACAATAGCGATAACGAGCTTAGAAGCGGACCTAGACGCTAACCTTTCAACAGTCACAGGCACAACGGTAACTGCTGACTTGACGCTCACCGCCGATCGATCTTTTATTGGAAATTTAGGGACTGGTGTAGACACCCTTGCTGTTTCAGGAAATTTCAACGCAACAATAGGTGGCGCTGCGACAGTATCGTCGAATAACGGTGTCACAGTTGCGGCCGGGTCTACGGTTACTCTTACCGCTGCTGATGCCCATGCGATGGGTAACATTACCGGGGCTGGCGCTGTTGCGGTCACAGCTCTGCACTCTACTGTCGCAGCTGATCTTTCACGCATAACCGCTTCGGGCGCCAAAACTGCAGCTGCTGGCGGTGATTTTACTTTTGCTGGTAACCTAGGCACTGGCATCAATACGGCCGTTGCCAACGGCAATACGATGACGATAGATTCAGCTAGAATAACTGGTCAAACAACATCCGGGACAGGCACCACGAACGTTTCGGACGTCGCGTATACTGAGAATGTTGACCTCAGCAATGTAGGATCTGCCCTTAAATTCAACGGTGCAACAAACTCTGACCTAACTATCAGCGCCGGGAAGACGCTGTCTATAAAGCAAGCCCATTTGGCTGTGATCGGTGCAAATAACGCAGGTAATAACGATATTAGCGGCGCAGGCAACGTGACCATTACAGGTGTTGATGGTACTGCGGACTTGGCTGATGTTGGGGTTGCAGGGACCGTTACCGCTGATCTGACAGGCAATGTCACGATAACAACTGGCACAAATTTGGATGTTGTAGACACGTTCCTTGTCGGCGCTAACGAAACACTCACAATTTCCGATGCTAAAGCAACAGGAAAGACGATTACGGCGGATGGTACGGGTGGAAATGTTGTAATAACGGGCGCTACCGCCGCGACGCAGTATGACTTCTCAAATATTACTGCGGATGAGGGCTCAGTTCAGGTTAAGTTCACCACAGGCGGGACGCTTAACGCCGCCACCACATTTGGTGCGGATACTGATTATTTCGTGCACAAAAACCAGACGCTCACTCTTTCCGCCGCACAGGCTAATGGCGAAACGATAACAGGCGAAGCTGGTGGAGGAGGAGGAACCGGTGGTTCAGTCGTTATTACGACCCTTGATGCAGCAGCGGCCTATATCCTGACTAATGTAGCGTTTGGTGCAGCAGGAGGTGGAACCGCTGGTACAGTTACGTCAACCATCACAACTGATACGGCTCTAAATGCGGGGACTAATCTAGGTAACGTAGCTTTGACTGTTAACAACGGTGTAACTTTGACTGCCACTGGCGGCCAGGTAACTGGTAGGAAAATCGATGGCGCTGGTGCTAACCAAGGCGGCTTAATAATCAATGCGATGACCCAAGCCACTAATCTCGCAAACGTCAGTGGAACTACTGCGTTAGCGTCAGTAACGGCAAAAGTTGCATCTGGCACGGAAAACCTGTCAGGTCACGCGCAGGTTACTAGTGGATTGATTGATGCAATTGAGGTTGCTTCTGGGGCCACAGTTCAGATTGACGACGCAGAGTTCTTAAATACTGCGAGTGATGTCTTGCTCGTAAGTGGAGCCGGTAATGTAACAGTCTCTGGAGCTACTATAACTAGCCAGTACGATATGACTGATATCACGGCCACCGGCACAACAAAAATAGTGTTTGGCGGGGCTGGAATTGTAAATGGGGCCTCGGACCTAACTGGCGTTGACGCGATTACACTTGCTGGCGATGCGGTAATCACGGCCGTGCAGGCTGACGGTGTAACATTTGATGGCACGGGTAAAGTAACCATTGCGACCAACGCAGCTGGCGCTCAGACCCTCAAGGGAACTGCCAACGATGACTCGTTTACCGCTGATACCGATGCCTCCACCGCCGACGTATTGGATATCTCTCAGGGTGGCACTGACACGATGGTATTCGCGTCTGCGGGTAATAGTTTCACGATTACTGGGTTCACTCTCGGGAATGGGACCGGCAAAGACGTGTTAGACTTGACGGCTGTTGTTGCCGGCATGCCCGGTGGTGCGCTATCTAATCCGAATGGCGGGACTGGAATAGCCACCTATGCCAATACTGCATCAAATATTACTGGAACAGTCGTTACCTTGTCTGCATTCCCTGCCGCAGATTCGGCCGCGACCATAGCAGCCCTCTTTAGCTTTGCTGTTGCCGGAGGAGGCACTGTCAACGACAAGGTAGCCGCAAATAGCAAGATGCTGTTCATTGCTCCGTCAAACAGTGATGCAGGATCCAAAATATGGTCGTGGAATGATGCTGGTGGTAACAGCAATGGCTCTGTAGATGTGCTTGAACTTACACTGCACGGTACATTAATGGGAATAGATGAGACTGACTATCCCACACTCCACGCTGATAATATTTCGATTTAAACCGTAGTTATTTTGAATTACAAAAAGGGCGGCTTTCGGGCCGCCCTTTTTTCTAAAACCGCAACAATTCAATGTGCTTTAACTTACATATAGGGATAGGGCTGTGTCGAATAAAATAGCGCTAGAGATAGGAGAGTATTCCGTAGCCGATTTGCATGAAAATGGCAGATTAATTGTTAATAAACTTGAATTTATTCAGTCTGCTTTGGGGGATTTGTACAATAAAAAAGCAATGATGAACCGCGCAAAAAATGGGTATATATCTGATTTAAAAGAAGAAATAATAGCAAATAAAGCCGGGCTAGATGTATCTGCTATGTTTAGCGACGATTAAGTGAGGAGCTAAGAATGCCCAATGTGCTAATAGACGATATTAGATATAATTCTGAGGATTTGAGTGACCATGGGCGTGCACTTTTGTTTAGTTTAGAATTTGCACAACTACAAATAAATAAACTCGAAAAAGAAATAGCTACTTATGAATTTGCGCGAAAAACTTACATTGCAAGCTTAACAGCAGAGATTGAAAAAGAAGGTATCCAGCCCCTTCAAAGTCCGGAGGCAGGCGCCCCATAAAGTAATTTGATTTTATTACCTTAAAATAAAAATTTCCCTTTATTGAACTCGTCCCAGGCAAACGATGTATTGAAGCTAGCGAGTACAGGCTGCAAACATTAACTTGTTAGACTGGGGCCAAAATTCACAAATATAATCTAAGCGCTGGTTTTTCCAAATCTGTTCACCTTAATGCGCTCTGGCAATGGCCCCAAGTTGATTGCGAAGGTCAGATTTTCCCATGGGCTGGAAGATGTGATTTGATTACCCTAGTAATTTTGCCGTAACCTATATGATAATGGATGCTGACTTTGCGTTGGTTACTCACTCAATAGTTTGGCTGGTGAGGTCAGTGTGGCGGGGATTAGCCAAGAGGTAAGCTGACTGTTCAATATGGAGCAAATGCTGGCATTGATTTCATTTTGTTTAATGCCCTTGATTTGCAGACTACGCGACTGTAATGTTTTGATTATACGAAAACGGGGAAAAAATGAAATCATTATATTTTAACTCATTGACTTTAAACAAATATCTCTTGTCACTTTGCCGGAACACATTTGCAACGTCTCGACGCTTTTTTAGCGGCATAATTTACGCGGCTACCAGTTTTAGTTTGACACTAATGCTGGCTTCGTGCGGTGAAAAGCCGTCAGGAAGAGTGCAAATCTCCAGCGACCTTATGATGACGCTGACCAAGCAATTACCACCGCACCAGTCTGCTGTTCCTGCCGCGGCCAGCACAGCATCTGATTTTGACAAAGCAATTTTACAAGCTGTAGAGGCTAATGATGGTTATCGTGCTGTTCTTTCCTCAGAGCAGGCAATAATGGCTGGTGTGGGCGTTGCTGAGAGTGTTCGTCGCTGGCAAGTCAATGGCACTTCAACTGTCGGAGGTATCCGGGAACGGGGTGGCACAAAGCCGTCTAACACGACAACAGGCATAGCAGGTGGTATTCAGGCTTCTCAACTTATTTATGACGGTGGAGAGAGTGTTGCAAATATCAACAGTGCAACGGCAGAAGCAATCGGCGCCCGAGTTGAAAGAATTATTGTCGGTAATGAGTTAGCGCTGGAAGCAGCTCGCTCATGGATTGACGTCTGGCAATATGAGAAAAAACTGGATCTACTGAATGCACGCTCCATAGAAATGGAGAAGGTGGTTACACAAATTGAACGCATGGCCTCGAATGGTATGATGGACCGCGCTGCAGTTGATAGCGTACTTCGTAAAATTGTTTCTATTTCGTTGGAGGAGGCCCGTCTACAGTCAAATCTGAGCCAGGCGCATGTACGATTTAATCGATTTTTTAACCAAAAACCTAGTCAAGTGGCGATGCCAGCAGGGCTTGTAACGATGTCTGATGCGCGGGCTCAGGCAGGCGCTTGGCAAGAGGCCCCGGTTTTACAACGCAGTGTGGTTGAATTAATCGTGGCTCAAAACGCAGTCTCGGCGGCTAAGGCTGCATTCAGCCCGAAAGCGAAGTTTCAGGCTGGAGTAACCTCACCAATGCAGGATGGGGAGAGCACTGACATTAGCCTTGGGATCGCACTGGAATATAGTTTTAGCGATGGTGGGAGGCGGAAGTCGCAACTCAACGCTGCTGAGGCTAGCATGGCGTCTGCGAGAATTAGTTTGACGGATGCGCAGCGCTCACTCAAGGGGGAAATGGATGCAGCGGTGCAGCAGCTTGAAGCAATAGAAATGTCTATGCCGCTGGTCGCGCGGCAAATTACACTAAGCGCTTCGGGGGCAAAGACTGCAAAATCTCAACTTGCTACAGGGCAGGCTAATTTGAACCAGCTTATTGAGGCCAAGATTGAAAACTATCGTGCTGAAGACAGGCAAATTGCCATGCAAGCAGAAAATCTGTTATTACAGCTTGTGATAGCCTCTCGGACTGGTTTACTTGGGCGCCTGATCGGTTTATCAACTGATATTGAAGAGTAGTTATCACCTAAAAATTGTGAAAAAATATACTCTTTAATAATTGGGAAATTATCCGACGAACCAAGGTGGCAATTAAAGCATGACAGCCGAGAAAGATAACTTAAAACAGAAAGGCTGTGATGACCTCGGCAAGCCTGTGCCTGAGAATGACGATGATGCTGTTGGATCCAATGTAAGTTTATATCCAGCTGCCGATATTGCTCATGAAATCAAATCCACAGTGGCGTCAACTATTGAATCTCAACTGGACGTTCCAGTTGATATAGAAACAAACCTAATCCTGGCGGTTCAGCATATTTTGGCGCTTTCGGGCATGGCCTTTTCGCCCGGAGCCGTGCGCGATCTTCCCGATCGAAACAGTGAATTCTTTGACCCTCAATCCGCAGTCTCTGCGCTTAGTAATGTTGGTTTTGATACCACATACGGTGAGATGAAGCTCAAGAAGCTGCGTGGCACGCATTGCCCGGCCATTGGCTTTCTCAAAAGTGGCCAGGCGGTCGTGATCCATGCCGTTGAAGATAATAGTATAGTGCATTGGCGCCGTTTTAGTGAGGAGGACCAGTTTACTGAGGAGCAGCTGCCCCGTAAGGAGCTGCACATGCGCCTGAAGCCTTATCTAATCCTTGCACGACCTGTGCATTCGGCTTCAAAAACAAAAGACAAAAATGATTGGTTTTGGGGTTCCTTGTCCAAAGGAAGATGGCTTTATGGGCAAGTTGTTATCGCTGCTGCGGTTACTAATTTTTTAGGCCTTTCAACGTCCCTTTTTATCATGGTGGTTTACGATCGCATCGTGCCAAATGAGGCGATTGAGTCACTGATTGCGTTGACAGTTGGGGTCCTGATAGCGCTTGGATTTGAGTTTATTATTAAGACGCTTCGGGCGCAGTTTGTGGATAGGGCGGGCAAGCGGGCAGATGCACGAATGTCGCGCTTGGTATTTGATAGGCTTTTGAACATGCGTTTGGACAAAAGACGTCAAAGATCTGGGGCGATGGCGAGTATTGTCCGCGAATTCGACACATTGCGTGAATTTTTCACTTCAGCGACGTTGGTGGCAGTAGTGGATCTACCTTTCATCTTTCTGTTCATTTGGGTTATTTCTTTAATAGCGGGGCCGCTTGCCCTAGTGCCGTTAATTGCAGTGCCAGTGGTGATTATGTGTGGTCTTGTGATCCAACCGTTTTTGGCGCGCATTGCTGATAGCTCGATGAAGAGCAGTATGTCCAAGCAAGGCGTTTTGGTCGAAACCCTTAATGGGTTGGAGACTGTCCAGGCCACAGGCTCTGGCAGGTTGATGCGGCGCCGGTTTGAAGAAGCTGCAAATGCGCAATCGGACTTGGGATTGAAGAACCGTATGCTGGCCAATTTTGCCATCAACTCTGCTGCTTCCGTGCAGCAGCTGGCCCAGATTGCAACAATCTTCTTTGGCGTTTTCTTAATCCAGGACGGCACGATCACAATGGGTGCAATGATTGCGGCTGTTATCTTGGGCGGTAGGACGCTGGCCCCACTATCCCAAATGGCCGCAGCAATGACGCGCGCAAATGGCGCCCGGCAAGCCTATCGTACACTTTCGGCAGTGATGAGTGATGACAGTGATCAACAAGCGCACACTCGCTCGCGCCTTAGCCGCCCGCACCTTGCTGGCGCCGTTGAATTAAAGAACGTCAGTTACACGTTTCCTGGTGCCAGTAGCCCAATAATACAAAATCTATCTCTTAAGATCCCGGCAGGTCAGAAAGTGGCGATAGTGGGTCGTATGGGTTCAGGCAAAACAACTCTGTCACGCCTGCTCGCTGGCTTAATCGAGCCGAGTGAAGGATCTGTCCTGATTGATGGCGTGGATATGCGCCAAATTGACAAATCAGATATACGCCGCAATGTGGGGGTTATGCTGCAGGATGCTTGGTTGTTTTCAGGAACGGTGAAGGAAAATCTGCAAATGGGCTTCTACGAATATGATGATGCCTATGTGTTGAACATAGCGAAGATCTCCGGGGTAGATGATTTTGTGGCAGGTCATCCGCAGGGATACGACATGGAATTACGCGAACGCGGCGAAGGTCTATCAGGTGGACAGCGCCAATCTATTAACCTTGCTCGGGCGTTATTGCATAACCCTAACCTGCTCGTTTTAGACGAACCTACAAGTTCTATGGATTCGGCGACTGAAAAATCTGTGATCGAGCGGTTAAGAGCGTGGATTGGGACACAAACGCTTGTGACGGTTACACACCGCAATACGCTATTAGAGCTTGCCGACCGGGTTTTAGTCATGGATGAGGGCTCAGTCATGGCAGACACAACTCCAGAGCAGCTTAAAGCGCAAGCAAAAGTAAACTAGGAACACAGTATGTCTGATGTCAACTTTGCATCCCTATCGAGAGAAATGGCCGGCCGTGAGGGTTTAGGCGGCTCATCCATCATGTTCATAATCATTGCGCTTATTGGGGCGGCACTATTTTGGGCCAATTGGGCCGAGTTGGATAATGTCACCCGCGGCGAAGGCAGGATCGTGTCTTCCGCTCAAAATCAGAGAATACAGGCTTCTGAAGGTGGCGTTATATTGCGCCGATACGTTTCTGAGAACACGATTGTAGCGGAAGGTGCGGTGTTGTTTGAGATTGATCCTATTGATGCAAGTGGCGAGTTAAACCGCTTGAAGCAGCGCCTTGCTGGTCTAGACATCAAAGAATTAAGGCTGCGTTTTGAAATTGGTGAGGGAGAATTTTTAGTGCCAACAGATTTGAGCGCACGCTCGCCAATGGTGGCACTTACTGAACAAAGCCTGTTTGCGGCGCGCAGATCGGAACTTGTCGGTCGGCTTGCCGTAATCGAGCAGCGTTTGGCGCAGCGTCAACAAGATTTACGCGCTGCCAAAAATAGTTTTGGCACGGAAAAACGCACGGCCAGTTTACTAGATGAGGAGATCAAGGTTGTTGCGCCTTTGGTGCGCGACAACATTGCTCCTGCTACACGTCTGCTAGAACTACAACGTCAGCGTGAACAGGCGCTTGGTGAACGGGATCAGGCGAGCGTTGGGATTGAGCAAGCACTGTCAGGTATGGAAGAGCTGAAGGCCGAGGCTAAGAATGCGCGTGAAGGTTACAAGCTGAGAGCCATGGATGAGTTGAATAAGGTAGTCTCGGAGCAGAGCGAATTGGCAGAAGCGTTGCCGCGTTTAGAAGAACGCGTCAGCCGAACGGTAATTCGTGCGCCGATGGACGGAATTGTCAGCCGCCTAAATTTTCGGACGCCAGGTGGTTTTGTTAACACTGGAGATGTCATGCTGGAATTGGTGCCAACAGGTGAGGCACTTATTGTTGAGGCAAAAATAATGCCCCAGGATATCTCACGTATTCGTTTAGACGATGCGGTTAATATACGTCTCTCAGCATATGACTCTTCCAAATATGGTTCTGTTGACGGTCGTGTCCTGCGGATTAGCGCAGATGCTGTTGTTGACAAGAATAATGAAGGGGTTAGTCATTATTTGGTTGATGTGGGGATTGAGGGGACTTTGACCCTTGAGGGAGCAACTGAGCCTGTTCCGTTCATTCCGGGCATGACTGCCAGTGTGGATGTGCTTTCTGGCAAGAGAACGGTTCTAGAGTACATTTGGCAGCCTATGTCCAAGGTGCAAGAATTAGCACTCCGAGATTAAAATAAAAATGCATATTTCTTGAGAGATGCAGGGGTGAGCTAGTCAGATCACGCCACTAGCATTCTGAGCTTTTTCAATGATTGATTCTTAACTAGCCAAACCCTAACCATGATTTTTTTTTAATTGGAATGCTTTGTAAAAAGTTTATTCTTTTGTTTTGTAGAGTAGATCACATCTCTCACTAGTGAGGTGTCGACGCAACTTGCACTTTTGTGCGCATAGATCAATCTTATGCATAGGTTTGTATTTACAGGATGTTAAATACAACTGTGGCCAAAGGGTGAAAACATTTCCTTGTGTGATAAAGATAGGGCAACAGAACCTCTGTTCTATGCGTTTAAACTCTCTCTAATTGACTGTTCCTCTCTGCCAATCTCCTTAAGCTTTAACTCGGCTGCCTGTGAATATTCTCGCTTTTGTATCTGAAAGCTTTCATCCTCAATCTTCTTTTTAAACCTGGAGTGTTTCAAATATTTATTTTCTACAAATATTCGCTTAGCTTCA
>PBSZ01000032.1 GCA_002726445.1 Cellvibrionales bacterium
ATTGCCATCTCACTTGCCTTTGGCGTTCTAACCTCATCATTGATTGCGTTACTAGTCGTACCTTGTTTTTGTCTGATACTAGAGGATATAACCGGCTGGCTCAGAGAAGGAAAGACCCCCTCTGAGCAAAACCTCTAAATCGCCAGCAACTAGGCTTCTAACTTATCTGCTAAAGCGTCTAGCATCATCGTGTAACTGCCCTCTATCATTGACTTTGCATCAGCCTCAGGTACATCACCCTGGTCAAAACTGCAGTACCAGTTGACGGTTGCTGAACCACCATCACCTGTCACTGAAACGGTTGCATTATAGTCATCAAAAGGAATAACAGCATTTTTAGGTATGGTATAACTAAACGTCTTAGCTGCAATATCTTTCGCAGTGAGTGTTTCATCAATCGGCGAATCGAGACCAGGCATATGCAGCCTTCTTGTCATCCCAACGCCTTCACCGATCACTTCAACATTATCAGCGCCGGGAATCCATGATAAATTGCCGTAGTCATCCAATACCGCCCAGACAGTATCGATACTTGCGCTTATATTACGAATAACTGTGAGTTCTACCATGCTTTAGCTCCTAAGTGATTAATAAAATCCGAATGGACATCCTGCTCTAAAGATATTCTTTATCAAGCCAATTGCCAATGGTATTTGGCTTCACTAAGTGGGAAGCATAGTAGGTATGTAAACATCGAATACGAGTAAAATTTGCTATACCGCCAATACCCCGCCGCTGTAAGGGTTCAAAATAATCTTTATCGATAAGGCGCTGCTTAATAGCTGGCGACATGTGACTTTCGCGCTGTAAAATGAACTGTTGATGATCGTGAATCATTGCGCTCTGAAGTGATTCATCCGCATCAATCATTTGTTGCATACGAGCAATCAACCCTGCGGCCTCTAACTGATCAATACGATAATTTAATTGCTTATCAACCAGCCAGTACATGGTCGGGAATGGTTTATCATCAACCAAACTTGCCACGCGTATTACCGAGGGCGCGTCCTGGTAATCAAGCACTTCAACGGCTTCAAGACCTCTTGGCTCACGCCCAAGTAAGGTTTTTATTTGTGCAACTACTGCAGGCGTAATGACTTGAGGACCTTTTTTCCCTGAGATGCTTTCGGAGATATCTACTGAATTTTTCACAGAGCTTTACACCCATTACTAGCTGCATTCATAAAAAAACCTGGACTAGCCAGGTTTTTTTATGCTTTGCCATATAAACCAATCACTAAACAAGATTACAGCTGGGCCTCTAAGGCTGGTAAAGCTTCAAATAAATCAGCAACCAAGCCATAATCAGCCACCTGAAATATAGGCGCATCCTCATCTTTATTGATAGCAACGATAATCTTACTGTCTTTCATGCCCGCCAAGTGTTGTATTGCACCAGAAATGCCAACCGCAATATAAAGGTCAGGCGCAACAATTTTACCGGTTTGCCCAACCTGCATATCATTCGGCACAAAGCCAGCATCAACCGCTGCCCGCGAAGCACCCATAGCTGCATTGAGTTTATCAGCAACGGCTTCAATCAACTTAAAGTTATCGCCGTTTTGCATGCCTCTACCGCCAGAGACAACAATATTCGCTGCTGTCAATTCTGGTCGATCTGAAACTGCAAGTTCTTCGCTGACAAAAGATGAAACACCTGCATCAGTGACCTGATCCAATGAAACGACTTCGGCGCTACCGCCGCTGGCAGCTACAGCATCAAACGCCGTTGCACGAACAGTGATAACTTTCTTGCTATCGCTTGATTGAACCGTGGCGATGACATTGCCCGCGTAGATAGGACGCTTAAAGGTATCCGCTGACTCAACACTAATAATTTCAGAAATCATTTGAGTATCTAAAACAGCCGCTATTCGAGGCAGTATATTTTTCCCGTTACCGGTTGCTGGGGCTAATAACACATCATAATCAGCGGCAAGTTCGGTGGCTAAAGCTGCTACATTTTCTGCCAACTGATGCGCATAAGCGGCATTATCTGCAACTAGAACTTTAGCAACGCCGGCGGCCTCTGCTGCTTCTTTTGCTGCAGCGCCACAGTTACTACCTGCCACCAGCACATGTGTTTCTCCACCAATGGCAGCGGCAGCCGTCAAGGTATTTAACGTTGCGCCTTTTAAACTGGCGTTATCATGTTCTGCAATAACTAAAATACTCATCAGATTACTTTCGCCTCATTTTTAAGTTTTTCTACTAACTCTTCGACCGATTCCACTTTAATTCCGGCCTCACGCTCTGCTGGCGGCTCGACTTTCAACGTGCTGACGGTCGCATTAAGATTAACACCCAAATCATCTGGGGTTAGGATATCTAGGGGCTTCTTTTTTGCCTTCATAATATTTGGCAATGATGCGTAGCGAGGCTCATTCAAGCGAAGATCAGTGGTTACCACTGCGGGCAATGTCAATGCAACCGTTTGCAAGCCACCATCGACTTCACGGGTCACATTGACCTTGCCGTCAGATATCTCAACATTGGAAGCAAAAGTGCCCTGCCCAATGCCGGCAAGTGCCGCCAACATTTGACCCGTTTGATTATTATCACCATCGATTGACTGCTTACCCATGACAATTAAATCAGGGCTCTCTTTATCGACGACCCCTTTTAACAATTTTGCAACGCCCAGCGGTTGGGCCTCGCTGTCAGTCTCTATCATTATTGCTCTATCAGCACCCAGCGCTAACGCTGTGCGAAGTTGTTCTTGAACGACTTTGGGGCCTATTGACACAGCAATAATTTCTGTTGCTGTTCCGGCCTCCTTCAATCGAACAGCCTCTTCTACGGCTATTTCACAAAATGGGTTAAGTGACATCTTGACGTTATTTAACTCAACGGCAGAACCGTCGGCCTTGGGTCGAACCTTAACGTTGTAATCAACAACGCGTTTTATAGCTACCAGAACCTTCATGAATGCTCCGAAATTGATCAGTGTGATAGATAGATTTAATAGATGACTTTATATACTTAGTCTGCCATAGCTTAGATCATGGCTAAAAAAATCAGTCGATTAGGGTGGTTGAAAAACAACCTCCATAAACTGCTCAGCTAATTGCATACAATTTGACAGGCAAAAACCGAACAGCCTACGATTTTGACGCCTTAGCGCACATTGGTCAATAGCAATAACTCTTACACAAGCTTGCAAACCACTGATTTTCGACTTAATTTATCAACTTAAAACCTCTTTATAAGCACGATATATGTGTGACATTCGAGGAATCTATGTTTTTTTCAGTTGAGTTGATACTGTTTGCCTTATCAAGGCATATTTTTTCGGCTACAGTGTAACAATAGAACCAAAGTCTCTATAAAATCGTAAAATCAACCATCAAAATGAAATTTTAAACCTCATATTCACCACAATTGACTGGAACCAATATGCACAACTACAAAGCCCCTTTAAAAGATATGCGCTTCGCAATGCAAGAGCTAGCCGAGCTGAAAGATATTTGTGAAATTCCTAGTTTTGAAGCGATTGATATTGAAACTGTTGACGCAGTTCTAGAAGAAGGCGCTAAATTTGCCAGTGAAATTCTTTCACCTTTGAATGTAGTCGGCGATCGTGAAGGCACAAAAATGGACGCTGACGGCGCTGTAGAAGCGCCAGGTTACAAGGAAGCCTATACCAAGTACATTGAGGGTGGGTGGTCAACCCTGCCTTGTGATGAAAAATTTGGCGGTATGGGCATGCCCCACGTCGTTTCCTCAGCTGTCTCTGAAATGTGGGCATCTTCAAATCTATCGTTTTCTATTGGTCCTATGCTTTCAATCGGTGCTATAAGTGCGTTAGAAAAGCACGCCAGCGATGAGCTCAAACAACGCTACCTCGACGCAATGATTAGTGGTCGGTGGACCGGCACAATGAATCTCACTGAGCCTCAGGCCGGCTCTGACCTAGCCGCGGTAAGAACTAAAGCAGTGCCCAACGGAGATCACTACTTAATTACCGGTACCAAGATTTATATTTCTTGGGGCGATCACCGCATGACTGACAACATCATTCATCTAGTCCTCGCGCGAACACCCGATGCTCCCAAAGGCGTTAAAGGTATCTCAATGTTTATCGTGCCTAAGTTAGTTATCGATGCAGATGGCAATTGCGGTGAACAAAACGACGTTATCTGTAGCTCGGTTGAACATAAGCTGGGTATTCATGCCAGCCCAACCTGCGTGATGAATTACGGCGAAAAAGGTGGCGCAGTAGGCTATTTAGTCGGCGAAGAAAATCAAGGTCTCAAATACATGTTTACGATGATGAATGCCGCTCGCCTACACGTTGGTATTGAAGGTGTCGCCATGTGTGAAGGTGCTTATCAGCACGCGCTCAATTATGCCAAGGATAGAGTGCAAGGTGCGCCTTTGGGTCAGGTTGAAGCAAAAACGATTATCCATCATGGCGATGTAAGACGGATGCTCATGCACATGAAGGCAATGACGGAGGCTGCTCGCGCGGTCAATTATAATGCGGCGTCTTCACTTGATCGCGGTGAAAAAGGTGATGAAGCTGCTTATAAACGCCTCGAATTCTTAACCCCGATCGCTAAAGCGTGGGCTACTGAAGTCGCTCAAGAAGTGACTGGCTTAGGCGTACAAATTCACGGCGGTATGGGCTTTGTTGAAGAAACCGGCGCTGCGCAGTTTGTTCGCGACGCAAGAATTATCACGATCTATGAAGGCACTACTGGTATACAAGGACTTGACCTCATTGGTAGGAAAATATTACGTGACGGTGGCGCTCAATTAATGTTAGTCATGGCTGAGGTTGAGGCAACGGTTAAACAGCTTCAATCAGAACCGAACAACTTACCACAGTTAACTACCGAACTGACGACGGCATTTGAACGATGGAAAACGGCCAGCCTTGATATCACTGGTCGCGTTATGGACGATGTCGATCTAGTTGGCGCCTGTTCGGTCAATTATTTAATGCTTTGCGGCACGGTACTCGGTGGCTGGTTAATGGCGAAAAGCGCATTGATAGCTAAGCAAAAAATCAATGAGGACCCTGACTTTTATGGCGCTAAGATTATTACTGCAGAATTTTACGCTGCACATATCTTACCAAGGGCGGGCGCCTATGCAACGGCTGCAACGGCCGACAGCCAACTCACCATGGGGCTGAAAGAAGAGCAATTTTAAACCAGAGGTTAAATTTCAAGCAAAACTCGTTAAAAAATCGTTAATGCCACCCTAAATTCACACGATCTTTGATTTAGGGTGACATTTTCTTATTAAGTTTTCGCTTACGGTTCTCATTTAATGTAAGATATTTCAAAATCTGCTCATCGTTTCAAACGATATTGCTGACTAATAATATAGCCACGATAAAAAAATCTGAGATAAATAATAATGAGGCAAGCTGCAATTACTGGCTGGGGCAAATGTGCGCCCGACAAGGTTTTAAGCAATGACGACTTAGCGACATTGCTCGATACCAATGATGAGTGGATTACCAGTCGGACAGGCATGAAAGAGCGACGGATCTCACATGTCCCTATCAGCGAGTTATCTTATATTGCTGCTGCGCGTGCCCTGGCCTGTGCCGGCGTCAATGCAGACGATGTTGATATGATCATTCTTGGCAGCTGCTCCTTCGATAGCCAAGTACCTAACGCATCCTCACGTATACAACAGCTTTTACAAGCCAAAAATGCTGCATGTATGGATTTAAACACGGCATGCACAAGTGGCATGTATGCCATGTCGGTGGCTTCTGCAATGATTAAGGCCGGTACAATTAATAACGCCATAATCATTGGCGCTGAAGTAGTTCATCCTTTCATGGACTGGTCTGACAGAAACGTTGCTATTTTATTCGGTGACGGCGCTGCAGCGTTTTATTTAGAAGCACAAGACACAGAAGAAAATACTGGTATTCAGGCAGAAACCTTGGGCTGTATTGCCGACTCACGAGATATTCTAGCCGTCAATGGCGTTGGCCTCAAGTACGCCAACCAAGGCTGGCCATTAGGAACAACCAAGTGGGATTTTGAAGGCAGAGAGATTTTCAAGCAAGCCATTAATGGTATGCAGTCAGGCTGTGAAAAAGCGCTCAGTAAAATGGGAATTAGCACCGCCGACGTCGATATTGTGATTCCTCACCAAGCTAATTTACGCATCATTGAATCACTAGCTCAGCGGCTAAAAGTTCCCAGTGAAAAATTGTTTATCAATATTCACCGCTATGCCAATATGTCCGCAGCAACCGCGCCTATGGCCATAGTAGAAGCCGTTGAGGAAAATATTGTTAAGCCCGGCGATTTAATTTTAGTCCCTGCATTTGGTGCTGGACTAACATGGAGTGCTCAACTAATACGTTGGGGGCAGCGTTGTGAAGCACTCGGAGAATGTGACGTGCAGCTTCCAAAAACAGAAGAAACTGCGCTTGAGATAATTAAGAAAGTTAAGGAAATTCATCTAAAAAACCCCTCATAACGTAAATTACTTAAGTGGAATCTATTCTTGATCGTTATTGAGAATATCTTTCATTTGACGCATAAATGAGGCCAATATGACGCTTTAAGCTTATTGTTAAGCTAGTTTATCGCTGCCTAAACTACGTTATAATATCAATTGATTACTGAGAAAATTGACTGTCAAAGTATCATGGTCATCTCGTGGCCAATAAACGTAGTCATACTATTAAAGGTTGTAATGAAAGAGGGTTTTAAGTTTGGATAGAGAATCGATGGAGTTTGATGTTGTAATCGTAGGCGCAGGTCCTGCCGGATTATCAACAGCATGCAAGCTTGCCCAGTTAGCGGCAGAAAACGACAAAGAAATCACTATCTGTGTTGTTGAAAAAGGCTCTGAAGTCGGCGCTCATATTTTGTCAGGCGCAGTACTGGATCCTCGAGCCATGAATGAACTTTTCCCTGAGTGGAAAGAGCAAGGTGCACCGCTTAACGTACCTGTTAGCGAGGACCAAGTGATGTTTATGCTGGGTCAAAAAACTGCATTGAAAGTTCCCCTTCTTTTTACCCCTGGCTTTCATAACCGTGGTAATTACGTGATAAGCCTAGGTAATGTATGTCGCTGGCTAGCCGAACAAGCCGAGGGCATGGGCGTCGAAGTCTATCCTGGCTTCGCCGCAGCTGAAGTCCTTTATCACGAAGATGGCAGTGTTAAAGGTATCGCCACTGGCGATATGGGTCTCAGTGAAACTGGCGAACAGAAAGACAGCTATATGCCGGGCATGGAACTTCATGCAAAATACACTATATTCTCCGAAGGTTGTCGAGGCCATTTAGGTAAACAACTGATTGAAAAATTCGAACTCGACAAAGACTGTGACCCTCAACACTACGGTCTAGGGTTTAAAGAAATTTGGGAAATAGACCCGGCTAAACACAAAGCGGGACTGGTCGTTCATACCATGGGTTGGCCGGCAGCTAAAAACACCACTTCTGGCTCTTACATGTATCATAACGATAATAACCAAATTTCATTGGGTTATGTTGTGCCGCTGAGCTATGAAAACCCTCACCTTTCTCCGTTTGACGAATTCCAACAATGGAAGCAACACAGTGCAATCAAAGACTACCTAGAAGGCGGTAAACGGATTACTTACGGTGCTAGAGCGCTGATTAAGGGTGGACCACAGTCACGACCAAAGATGTCTTTTCCCGGTGGACTATTAGTTGGCGATGATGCAGGCACACTCAACTTCGCACGTATTAAAGGCAGCCACACCGCAATGAAGTCAGGCTTAATTGCCGCTGAAACACTATATAGCGCATTGAGTGCTGGGGCTGAAGGCCACGATGACTTAGTTGTCTACGCCAAGAATTTCAACCAATCTTGGCTCAATGAAGAGCTGACAAAATGGCGAAACTTTGGCCCCTTAGTGCACAAGTTTGGTGGTTTGATTGCTGGCGGATTGGCTTTTATCGAGATGGGCATTTTTAAAGGCAAACTTCCTTGGACCTTAAGCGATTCTAAGCCCGATCATGACACACTAAAACCGGCTGATAAAATGCCTGTTATTGAGTATCCAAAGCCTGATAATAAAATAAGCTTTGACAAGCTTTCTTCTGTTTTTTTATCCAACACTAACCATGAAGAAGATCAGCCCTGCCACCTAACACTCCGTGACAGTGAGATTCCAATAAATCATAATCTGCCGATGTATAACGAACCTGCCCAACGCTACTGCCCTGCCGGTGTTTACGAAATCGTAGAAAATGAAGCGGGAACAAAGCAGTTTCAAATAAACTCGCAAAACTGTGTCCACTGCAAGACCTGTGACATCAAAGATCCAACGCAAAACATTGTTTGGATTACTCCAGAGGGAACGGGCGGACCTAATTATCCGAACATGTAAACCGCGCACATGATAAGAGCCAATTGACGGTCAAACAGGGGTTAACCTTTTGGCCAAGCAGCTTAGGCGGCACTAATATTCGCCCTCTTAGCTAGGCGGCCAACTAAACCCTGCCTAATTCAAATCGACAACCATCAGAATACAAACGCAGATACTGCTCGCCTTGTTCTGATTCAAGTTCGCACCACTCTAGCAACTGATAATACATCGGCCTTGACAGTCTCGCAGCTATGCCTGAGCGCAACTCAATACAAGGAACTGCCAAAGCAGAATCGGGAAGATTCGATAAATAACAAGGGTGGCGATCATTGATGACCACTGAGTGACCGAGATTTGTCGTAGCCGTGACCTGACGATTATCGCTGGAGCGATTTAAATCTACGACGACAAAGGGTAAATCCTCAACTGTAATCTCCAGCAGCTGCTCTGGCGCCAAAAGATAATAGCCATCGTTAAATGCAACTAAGTTTTCAACCAGTAAATCAACCATCGCCGGTCGTTCAAACACCGAGCCTTGGTAAGACCAATTACCGTTGCGGTGAATTGTAATAGCGATTTTACCCGGCTGTAAATCCAGCAATTCAGCAGCTCGACGCAAGCGTTGATGATCAGTTTCCAAACCAACCGTTTGCTGGGCTATCGATTCCAATAATTGCTCATCAACACTCACACCAACGTGCTCACGAAGCGGATTCTGAGAGCTGTTTAGACAGACGTATCAACGCATGGTCTAACAACCGAGCACTGGAATTGTCGCGAGCAATGAAGGCTCTTCGCGTAGTGATGTTTATGACTTCAATCGTTTTTTCGCTATGCAAATCCAACACCGTGATCTTAAAGCGATGATGACGTGGCATGTACCTATCTTTATGATTAGCCATTGCGATTTGATCGTGAAGCTGACGAGACTCACAACTTAAGCTTTGCTGCTTACAGCTTAACAATTCTTCAATGCGAAATAAAAAACCTGCATTGGGTAAGACATTAACCGCTAAAGAGGCAGATAGCGATTGAACGGGGAAATATCGACGTAATGCAGTCGATAATTTAGTGGCTAATAATGCATTATCAGCCAAGACATACACAGCTGATGTTCGGTCAATAGGATAGTTATCTTGTAGCCTGATACGGTAACCGGACCCGCTGAGTGCATAGGTATTGAGTTCACTGACATGTCGCTTTGCCGACTGATCAGCATAATTTTCAGTATGAATGCAGGCCGTAAGTATCAAAAATAATGGTAATAAAAGCCAACGCACAGTAATCCTCCGATTTTTTCCGCAACAATTAATTTACATAAAAAACATAACCGGCACGAACGGGATAAAACTGCAAATAAAACGGTCGTACCAAACCATGCAAACCGTTTCATATTCACTAAAATTCTACTCAAGCTAATTTTAGTTTGAACCACCTGTAGATTAAACTGACTACAATAACCGAACCGCTATCACACCTTCAATCGTCTGTAATTGATCTAACACAGCTTGTGATGGCTCGGATTCAACATCAATTAAATTATAAGCCAAATCGCCGCGACTTCGATTCAACAAATCAATCACATTAATCTCATGCTCGGCTAAAATAGAGGTGATACTGCCTAACATGTTGGTGACATTTTTGTTGCTAACCGATAAACGGTACGTAGAGCTGCGCTCTAAAACTGCCATAGGGAAATTCACAGAATTAGTAATGTTGCCATTCTCAAGATAATCTTGGATTTGATTAGCCGCCATCACCGCGCAATTCTCTTCGGCTTCTTCAGTGCTAGCGCCAATATGAGGCATAAGAATGACGTCTTCACGACCGATCATATTTGGCTTAGGAAAATCAGCGATATAAGCCGCTAACTTGCCAGAATCAAGCGCTTCGACGACCGCATCGCCGTCAACAATTTCTGAACGTGCAAAATTGACTAACTTGCTGCCCGGCTTAACTGACTGAAGCGATTGCTGATTGATTAAATTACGTGTTGCATCGAGCACCGGTAAATGGAGAGTAACAAAGTCTGCATTGGATAGAAGCGCTTCAAGACTTTCCATTTTTTTTACATCGCTTGACAATCGCCATGCCGCCTCGATAGAAATAGCTGGATCGTAACCAACCACTTTCATACCCATCATTAAAGCCATATTGGCCACCTGAGAGCCTATCGCACCAAGACCCACAACGCCCAAGGTCTTACCTTGTATCTCACTGCCTTTAAAATTCTTTTTCTCTTTCTCAAGTAACTTATTCATCGCGTCAGCATCATCCATTGACGCTAAGCCATCAACATAACGAATACCTGACACAATTCCCCGCGAACCTAATAATAAGCCAGCCATGACTAATTCTTTAACCGCATTAGCATTAGCCCCAGGGGCATTGAACACAACCACCCCTTGCTCACTACAATGCTCAACTGGTACATTATTTGTGCCTGCACCAGCACGGCCTATAGCCTTAACGCCAGCTGTTATTTCTTCAGATTGTAACTTGTGGCTACGCAATAAAATGGCATCGCCATCTTCAACATCAGGACTTACTTGGTAGCTGTGATCGAATTGATCTAAACCAATTTGCGCAATATTGTTAAACGTTTTAACCTTAAACACGTGCTTTTACTCCAAAAATTTTACTCATAAAATAACTGACAGGGTCAATAACAAAGAAAACTAACTACCTTTTGATCTCAGCCGACTGTTTAAGTGACTGCATATAATAGCCAACCTCTTGTTGGCCACCCATCGTTAATAACTGCTGCTTAAGAGAGGTCAATGCCGCCGCATTCATTTGCTCATCATCTTGATCAATGGATAACAACTCAAATAAATAAATATCACCATTACTGGCTACAAATGATTGAATGCCAAGCTCATTTCTTGGGATAGAAAATACTTGGCTGACTAAACCCTGCTCTAACTCAGAGGAGTTTCGCGAAAAAGTTGCCCTCGATAAAACAGACCCCTGCTGTTCAGCCGCATCGCTAAAAGATAAACCCTGGTCAAGACTCTCTCTTACATTGCCCTCTTGCGCGCTAAGTACTACAGCCGCTTGCTGAACCGTCAACCGCTGTGCAATATCACTTGCCACTTCAGAAACCGCCAACTGTTTGGGCTCATAAACCTCTTTCACGCGAACAATAATACTTCTATCATCACTCAACTCGATCAATTCTGAATTAACACCATCAAGTAATACCTCATCGCTATAAAGGATATCTATTACGGATTGATTATCAAAAATGCTGCTGCCATCCTCCACATCAGCCATCAAGCCGCCTTTTGCAACAGGCAAAGACGTTTTAATGCTGAGGTTCAGTTCGTCTGCCGGCGCTTGTAAGTCGGCAGCATTAAACGACAAGTCAGCGGCCTGCTCTAGCAAATTAACATACTGTGCTCGGGCATCACGAATTTGTATTTGCTCGGTAATGGCATCTCGCAACTCTTCTAACGGCGCTAATATTTCTAACTCAATAGCCAGCAATTGAATCAAATGCAAACCAGCATCGGTTTTCACTGGGTCAGACACCTCGCCTTCTGTCAGTGCAAAACTGACACGTTCAAAGTCTTCAGGAAAACCTGCCCCCTGCTGAATATAACCTAAATAGCCACCGGCCTCAGCACTACCCGCATCCTGAGAAAACTCTCTCGCTAAATCAGCAAAGCTTTCACCCTCATCGAGTCGCTGCTGAACGGCACTGAGCTTATCACTTGCTTGAGCCTCATCTTGATCGGCATTAACCTCTAATAGAATATGAGCAACTTCACGACTTTCTTCTTCAACAAACTGCGCTTGCTGCAGAGAATATTCTCTTAACAACGCCTCCTCAGCAACAGGTTGAAATAACTCCTGTAACTGAATATCTAAATATTCGGCGACTACCGATTGCTCCGTTTGGTAAAGCGACATATTCTCTTGATAGAAAGCGTTAATATCTTCATCACTGGGGTTGATGCCAGTGAGTACATCTGCAACTGCTAACTTGATCCAATTTAACTGTCTTTTCTCGGTGAGTATCGCAATTAGAA
>PBSZ01000033.1 GCA_002726445.1 Cellvibrionales bacterium
CCATTTTGACAGCACACAAAAAGTTGATGCCGCAGATGGTGACCATCCACTCCTCACCAAAATGCTGGAGATTGAAACTTATCTGTCACATGAAAGATTACAAGAATGCTGGAACGATTTGCAATATTACCGCGATGAGGTGCGTAGTCTTTTCCAAAGTAATCAAGTCAACCTTGCCATGACCGCAAAGTCCGAACGCACATATTTATATTTGATGAACAGAATTAAAAACCTGCTTCTGCCAGCTCATCAATGCGACATAACCAGTATTGGTGAAGATATGATTGATGCGCTGGAACAGGCCGCAGATATATTCCATTGCAATTTCTCTCTTTTTCAGAGCTTACCGGATATCTGGGCGATTGATCAAATTCACCCGATTGCGCCGTTACAAAGGCTAAATGAAAGACCCCAGAGAGAGGCTGTTTTAAGTGATATTACCTGCGATAGCGACGGCAAAATTGACCGCTTTGTGCTTGATAAAGGGGTGTCCAACACCCTTCCGGTTCATGACCTTATGGCAGGGGAAGAATATTATCTGGGCGTATTTTTTGTCGGCGCCTATCAGGAAACATTGGGTGATTTGCACAATCTGTTTGGTGACACAAATGTTGTGACCATTGAATTAAACCCAGATGGAAGTTTTGATATGATGCACGAACAAGAGGGCGATACGGTCTCTGAAGTGTTGAGTTATGTCGAATATGACCCCCGTCGTATGGTCGATACTTTTAAGGTAATTGTTGAAAATGCTGTTCGTGCCGGGCGGGTTAGCGCGGCTGAAAGGAAGGAAATGATTTCCACTTTCAAAGACAGCATTCAGGGCTACACCTATTTTGAGCATTAAATCAGGAGGGCAAAATGTCTAAGGTTCTCGTTATCGGTGCGGGTGGTGTCGGCTCTGTTGCCGTCAATAAAATGGCGATGTGGTCGGATATGTTTTCTGAAATCACCCTTGCCAGCCGGCGTGTCTCCAAATGCGACGCGATTGCCGCCAGTGTGAAAAGCCGCACCGGCGTTACCATCGCAACGGCTGAACTTGATGCTAACGATATTGAGGCAACAACACGGCTTATCGAAAAGACGGATGCTTCTCTCGTGGTTAATCTGGCATTGCCCTATCAGGACTTAAATATAATGGAAGCCTGCCTCATTGCCAGTGCCAATTATTTGGATACAGCAAATTATGAGCCACTGGATGAGGCAAAATTTGAATATCATTGGCAATGGGCCTATCAGGAAAAGTTTGAAAAAGCGGGTCTGACAGCACTTTTAGGTTCTGGCTTTGACCCCGGAGTAACAAATGTATTCACGGCCTATATTGCCAAGCATCACATGGATAATATGCAGACACTCGATATTCTTGATTGTAATGGGGGGGATCACGGTCAGCCTTTTGCAACTAATTTTAATCCGGAAATTAATATCCGCGAAGTGACTGCCCCTGCTCGGCACTGGCGAAATGGTGCTTGGGTCGAAACACCGGCTCTAAGCCATAAGCAACGTTTTGATTTTCCCCAAGTCGGGGCGCGCAATATGTATCTGATGTATCACGAGGAACTTGAGTCCCTCTCCAAGCATTTCCCAGAACTGACCCGTGCCCGTTTTTGGATGACCTTCGGTGACGCTTATCTCACACATCTTAATGTGCTGGAGAATATCGGCATGACCTCGATTGAACCGATACTCTATGAGGGTCAGGAAATTGTCCCGCTTAAGTTTTTGAAAGCTGTTCTGCCCGAACCATCTGGGCTAGGGGAAACGACAAAGGGCAAAACCTGTATCGGTAACATTGTCAGTGGCATACATGAGGGTAAACCGAAAACTGTTTATCTCTATAATGTCTGCGACCATGAAGATTGCTTTGCAGAAGTCGGCAGTCAGGCTGTAAGTTACACAACAGGCGTACCGGCAATGATCGGGGCATCGCTAATATTGGATAAAAGTTGGCGCAAGCCAGGTGTCTGGAATATGGAACAGTTTGACCCCGACCCGTTTATGGACAGACTTAATCTTTATGGGTTGCCCTGGCATGTCACAGAATTGCCTGCTGCTTTAGATTTTTAATCATGTTGGGTTTCTAACCATGCTCCCTACGCAATCATCAGGTGCCGGAAAGTTTAGCGATCTCGATTTATCGCGACTCCCCAGCCCGTGTTTTGTCATTGACGAAATCAAGCTGACCGAAAATTTGCAAATTCTCAAAGACATCGCCACAGCCACTGACGCAAAAATACTACTGGCCTTAAAAGCTTTTTCTATGTGGTCGCTGGCGCCACTTATCAACGACTATCTGGCAGGATGTTGCGCGTCGGGTTTGTGGGAAGCCCACCTTGCCAAAAAATATTTTTCAGGCGAACTCTCTTGCTTTGCGCCCGCCTTCAAACCATCAGAAATAGAAGACATCGCTGCACTCTCCAGCCATTTGGTGTTTAACAATTTAAGTCAGCACGCCACCTTTGCAGATGTAGCCCACAAACAGGGCGCAGAGACCGGCTTGCGTGTTAACCCGCAACATTCTGAGGGGCAGACGGCAAAATATGATCCGAGCATGACCGGTTCGCGACTTGGGCAACCGCTCGACCAACTCATGCAACTTGACCTTCCGAAGATAAATGGGTTGCATCTGCATAATTTATGCGAACAGGGTTTTGACCCACTGGCGCGCACTGTTGCGGCTATAGAGCCTTATCTGTCAGCGCATAAGGGACGGTTTCAATGGCTCAATCTTGGTGGTGGACACATGCTGACACAACCGGATTACAACACTGAGGCTCTTATCGCCTTATTGAAAAGACTAAGCTCTGACTATGCGGCACAGATTTATCTTGAGCCCGGCACAGCGATTGCGTTTGACGCGGGTATCCTGGTCGGCGAGGTGCTTGATGTGACGGATAATGATGGCCCAATTGCCATTTTGGATATTTCCGCAACCTGCCATATGCCAGATGTATTGGAAGCCCCTTATCGCCCGGCTATGCTCAATGAAGCGTCTGAAGACGGGGTAAATGTTACGCTGGGTGGGCCGAGTTGCCTCGCCGGTGATGTTATCGGTACCTATACATTCCCTGACATGCCTGAGCGCGGGCAACGCCTAGCCTTTCTTGATCAAGCGCATTACTCAATGGTCAAAACAACCACCTTTAACGGCATGAGGATGCCGTCCATCGCTATCTGGAATAGCCAGACGGATACCCTTAAACTCGTCAGAGAATTTAATTTTAGTGATTTTGAAAGGCGCCTGTCATGACCCGGCAGTTTTTAGGCTCCGAACTCAGCACTACCGAAAAGCAACCGGCCGACGCTCTGTTCCAAATTATCCCCTGCGGTCTAGAGGCCACAGTATCTTACGGCACTGGCACCCGCAAAGGGCCGGAAGCTATTCTGAAGGCCAGCGAACAGTTGGAGCGCAATATGCAGGGCTTTGAGCCATGCCAGCAGGGTATTTTCACGCATTCTGAGATGGATTGCACGCAACCGATTGAACAGGTGATGCAAGACCTGCGTGACCTGACCGCCGACATCAGCGCAAAGGGGCATATTCCGGTAACACTTGGCGGCGAACATAGTGTGAGCTATGGCGCGGTAATGGGGGTCTTTGATGCGCTTCATCAAAAAGGTGAAAGCCTCGGCATTGTACAAATTGATGCTCATGCCGATTTCCGCGTGGCTTATCAAGGTCATCATCATTCTCATGCCAGCGTGATGCATCTGCTGGCCGAAGCGGGACTGCCGATTGTCTCTCTCGGCGTTCGCGCACTCAGCACGGAAGAAGAACTTGCCCGCACCAAGCACGGGGTCATAGCTCATGACGGCCCGATGCTGGTTAGAAACAATATTAGCCAGATTGAGTTGCCGGATGATTTTCCGGAAAATATTTATGTCACCTTTGATGTTGACGGTCTTGACCCGTCCGTCATTGCCGCAACAGGGACGCCTGTGCCGGGCGGGCTAGGGTTTTATCAATCACTGGATTTGGTAGAAAGCACCCTGAAAGGGCGACGCTGTGTCGGTATTGATATCACCGAACTTGCGCCGGTTGAAGGACTGACATCGAATGATTTTACGGCGGCGCTTATTTGCTACACCCTCATGGCATTTGCTGCAAAAACTCAGATTGATAAAAAGAGGCCGCTAAAAAAGAACCAATAAAATAGACCCTAAAGAAGCTTAATCTTTTATGGTCAACCCATAACCCAAGCCACGCACGGTGCGTATCATATCTGGCCTATCCGGACCACCATCCGACCTTTTATTTAAGGCGCGGCGCAGACGGCTTATATGCACATCAACCGTGCGTTCTTCAACATAAACCCCATGCCCCCAGACCAAATCAAGCAGCTGGTCACGAGTGAAAATTCTTTCGGGGCGTTCAATCAGCAAGCTCAGAAGCTTAAACTCATGCGCACTTAGAGGAATATCATCGCCGTCTCTCGTTACTCGCATGGTTTCAGGGTTCAATTCCAAGCCATGAAATTCCAGCTTATCCTGCAATAATGTGGGGCGTGAGCGTCTTAGCAAAGCCTTGATTCGTGACACCAATTCACGCGGAGAAAATGGCTTGGTAATGTAATCATCCGCACCCGAGTCCAGCCCCAGCGCACGGTCGCCTTCCTCCCCACGCGCACTGAGCATAAGTATCGGTAACAGGCGTGTCTCGGAGCGGCTTCGTAACTCACGGCAAACATCAATGCCTGAGGCTTCAGGTATCATCCAATCAAGGATGATTAAATCAGGTTTTTCTTCCTCAACAAGGATAAGGGCGTCTTTACCATTATCCGCAAGCAAAATGTCATAGCCCGCTTTTTCAATATTATATCTCAATAATTGTTGTTGTGCAGGCTCATCATCGACTATGAGGATATTGGCTGACATTTCTATACCTAACTTAAAGCAATTGTACTCGATCCGTCGGCTTTTGGCCGATCCTGATCAGGCATCTCCCCATGATGTAAAAAGTAAATTTGTTCGGCAATACCGGTAATATGATCACCGATGCGCTCAATATTTTTGGCAACAAAAAGCAGATGTGGACCAATCTTCAACTGTTCCTGGTCATCCGACATTTCTTCAATGAGACTTTGAAAAACAACCGTGTTGAGCTTATCCACTTCAATATCCGCTTCCATGACATCAAGCGCGGTAACCGCGTCAACCTCTGCATAAGCATCCAAAGTCTGATTGAGCATTTTAAGAACCATAGATGTCATGGTTCTGATTGAGGGCAACATCTGTGTTTTTAACGGGGTGTCTAATATTACTTTATTTCTTTTGGCAATATTTTTAGCCAAATCGCCAATACGCTCCAATGTCGATACCACTTTCAAAGCGACGATCACGCGTCGCAAATCTGCGGCTCGCGGGGCACGTAACGCAATAATCTCAATGACTTTTTCATTTAGCAATGCCTCGAGATCATCGAGTTCCTTATCACGTTTGATGATATCATCAAGATTCGAGGGGTTTCGGGTAATAAGCGCCTCAGTAGAAGCAAAAAGTTGAGACTCGGCCAAAGCACCCATTCTGGCCATCATGTCATTCAACGTCGCCAAATCTTCGTCAAATGCTGTAACGATATGTTGTTTCTCTACCATTTACTAACTATCCAATCCGTCCTGATATATATGCTTCTGTTTGTTCATTTTGTGGGCGTGTGAAAATATCATTCGTTTCGCCAAATTCTATTACATTGCCAAGATGAAAATACCCTGTCTTTTGCGATACGCGTGCAGCCTGTTGCATAGAGTGTGTAACAATAACAATCGTGAAACGCTCTCGTAATTCATTAATCAGTTCTTCGATAATAGATGTCGCAATTGGGTCAAGCGCCGAACACGGCTCATCCATCAAAAGAATATCAGGATTAACCGCAATCGCTCTGGCAATACAAAGTCGCTGCTGTTGCCCGCCCGACAGTCCCAACGCTTTGTCATCTAAACGCTCGCTTACCTCATCCCAGAGGCCGGCGCGCTTAAGGCTTTTTTTAACAATGCGATCCATATCATCTTTGTTTTCCGTCAAACCATGAATACGCGGACCATAGGCCACATTATCATAAATTGATTTTGGAAAGGGGTTAGGCTTTTGAAATACCATGCCCACGCGCGCGCGGAGTTCAACGACATCAATTTCGGGGTCGTAAACGTCCGTATCATCAATCATCAACCGCCCGCTAACCTTACAATTATCAATGACGTCATTCATACGGTTGATGCAGCGCAGAAATGTTGATTTTCCACAACCCGAAGGACCAATCAGTGCCGCGACTTCATTCGGGTAAATATCCAAATCAATACCATGTAAGGCACGCTTGCCGTCATATTCGACAATAATGCCCGATGATTTGATTTTGGGAGTTGAAAGCATCATATCACCATCTCTTTTCATATTTCTTTCTAAGATATATCGCCAAGGCATTCATCAAAAGTAAAAACACCATCAGACAAATAATACCAGCAGCTGTTTTGGCTTGAAAAGCACGCTCAGGATTATTAGCCCACATGTAAATCTGTGCCGGCAAAACCGTCGCCTTATCATCAATCCACATGGGTGTATCAACAATAAATGCCATCATCCCAATCATCAAAAGCGGTGCCGTTTCACCTGCAGCCTGAGCAAGACCAATAATTGTTCCCGTCAGAATACCCGGCATGGCAAGCGGCAGCACATGATGAAAAATCACTTGAATAGGTGACGCGCCAACACCCAATGCCGCCTCTCTGATAGAGGGGGGAACGGCGGCAAGCGCGGCACGTGTTGCAATTATAATGGTCGGCAGCGTCATGAGCGCCAGCACCATCCCGCCGACAAGAGGCGCAGAGCGCGGCAGATGAAAGAAATTAATAAACACCGCCAGACCGAGCAAGCCGAACACAATAGATGGTACAGCAGCCAGATTATTAATATTCACCTCAATCAAATCCGTTAGGCGGTTTTTCGGCGCAATTTCTTCCAGATAAATCGCCGCCATCACACCTAGTGGAAAACTGAAAAGTAGCGTCACCAGCATGGTCAGGAGTGTTCCGACAGCCGCGCTGCGTAGACCAGCCATTTCAGCCTCTCTGCTATCACCGGACGTAAACAAAAACCAAGCAATCCGCCTATCAATTCGATCTGCGGCTTCTAAATGGTCTATAAAAGTTAATTCGCGATCTGAAATCACCCTGTTCTCTTCGGGCAGAGAACGGTCAATCAGATCCTTCAATAATAAGTCAACATCGTCGGAAAGTGGCAATGCCACCGCTACAGTCGAGCCGATAATAGTCGGGTAATTGAGAACTTTATCACGCAATGCATCGCCAGCACCGCCCGACAGCAGATTACCGATAGCTCGCTTACCGCGTCGGTCAGTCACTTCAGGAAATTCATTTCTCAACGATTGACGAACCATCCCGCGCCAGTTCACTTTTCTCATAGCGGCGAGGTCTGTCACTTGCTCGGCCTGTATGGTTGTTTCAGGAATGGCAATATCGAGCGTGACGTAATGATGCGTAAAGGCCGGAATAGACATTTGTGTCAATCCGCCAAGCAGTACAAGCAATATACCGGCAGCTGAACAAATCGCTGCTAGTCCAAAAAATTTGAATCTTTTTTCAGCTCGATAGCGCTTCTTCAGATGCTTTGATTGCGCGGTTTGTGTCGCCTGATCAGTCATATTGCTCCTTGTATTTACGCACAATATAGAGCGCCAAAATATTGAGCATCAGCGTTACAAAAAATAATACAAGCCCGAGCGCAAAAGCAGCAAGCGTTTTGGCGCTGTCAAATTCTTGGTCGCCCACCAGCAACATCACAATCTGAACCGTTACCGTGGTCACGGACTCAAAAGGGTTGGCCGTCAAATTCGCTGCCACTCCCGCCGCCATGACAACAATCATAGTCTCACCAATAGCACGGGATATTGCCAACAAAATTGCACTTACAATACCCGGTAATGCGGCGGGGAGAATAACTTGTGTAATTGTCTCTGCCTGTGTTGCACCCAGCGCAGAGGCGCCGTCACGCAGATTTTGAGGCACGGAATTAATCACATCATCTGAAAGAGATGAGATAAATGGAATAATCATAATCCCCATCACTAAACCAGCCGCCAATGCCGACTCGGAAGATAATTCCAGCCCGATGACGCTGCCATTATTTCGTAAAAACGGCGCAACAAACAGGGCGGCAAAAAAACCATAAACGACAGTTGGGATACCCGCGAGTAATTCAATGGCGGGTTTGGCAATATTCCGCAACCGCTTGGACGCATATTCCGACAGATAAACAGCCGACATCAGACCAATAGGAACAGCCAGTAGCATAGCAATAAATGTAATCATCAATGTGCCGGCAAACAGAGGAATGGCTCCAAAAGCCCCCGACCCACCGGCCTGTCCTTCACGAATAGCAATTTGCGGGCTCCAATGCGTACCAAATAAAAACTCTCTGATAGGTATAACGTCGAAAAACCGGCTCGCCTCAAACGCGAGCGATAAAATAATACCAATCGTCGTTAGTATCGCAACACCCGAAGCCAATTGCATCAGGCGCTTGATGATGACCTCAAACTTATCCCGCGCAGCGAAACGGGGGGATATATGCCGTGCGGAAATAACAAAGCCTGCAATCGCCGTGGCGATTGTTACAACATAAAGAAATATATTGGCCCTAATGATTAATGCGCCGTAATAGCCCAGAGCCTGACGCACTTCCGGCTCAACAAATTCAGCCTTAAGTACACCCTCGTAAAGAGCTTCCAACTTAGATACGAAGATACTCAGTAAACGTGGATCGGTCTCTCCGGTCAGTCTTGAGATTTCCGAAACCAATAAAGAGGATATAACCATAGGAGCAAATGCCAGCCAACACAGGATAATCACCAAGGCAGGCAACAGCACATACATGGACATAAAAAGGCCATGAAAAGCAGTAAGAGAGTGTTGCTTAACACTCTCTTCGCTTTGAGTTTGAGCCGACGTAATCATCAGCTTACGTATGCGCGTCCGGCCATAAATATTGGCACCCAATGGCATCAAAAAAATCAAGGCCAGAAACATCAAACCAATGAGTTCCAAAATTATTACCTCTGTTCAAATCCCTAATAGTCGGACCCGTTTTGAGACCTTATTCAGGATGATTAAACGCGCATATAAAGTTTACAATTCCAGCTTTTTCAGAGAAACA
>PBSZ01000034.1 GCA_002726445.1 Cellvibrionales bacterium
CATTAATCATACCCGCCAGTACGGTATGGTCTTCGCCAGGGCGACTTTGCAAATGAATAGCGGCCTTTCTTGCGGTGTCAGAAACACGCGGGTCAATCACAATCAACTTTAAGCCACGCGCAATTGCCTGTTTTAATTTTTGCGCAGGATTTTGCCCGTGAATTCCCGCCGCTTTTGAAATGATCGGGTTAACCCCCATCAATAACCAGGCATCGGCACGATCAAAGTCGGGCTCGCCGCCCAGCCACTTACCATGCGCAGCAAGTGAAATCTGTTTACCCGGCTGATCAATGGTATTAGAGGTAAAAAACATTCGTGAGCCAATCGCACGCAAAAATGCATTGCCGGTTCCTGCTGCAGCGGGATAACCCACGTTCGGTGTACCCACATAAATGGCAACCGAACGTGGACCATACTCATCGACTAAAGATCGTATTTTTTCTGCAGCTTCTTTCGCCGCCTGCTCACTTTTGATCGTCGCAAAACTGCCGTCATCTTTTTTCTTTAGACTGTGAAGTAAACGACCTTCATGATTATGCATTTCGGGCAGCGCCCGCCCCTTAGGGCAGGTATAGCCTTTAAAGAGAGGGTTATCAGGATCGCCGGTGACCTTTATAAGTTTACGTCTTCCATTATCATTTTCGACGCTAGCAAGCACGCCACAATGAGCGATGCATAAGCGGCACAAGGTCGGTACGGTTTGAGACTTGATATTTTTATCGACTTCAGTCATAAGCTAGCTCATAGGGCCCTTATTTAACAAGCATCACATTAGAATTACTGTAAACTTATTTAAGTTTATAACCAATCGTAATTGCTTATAAAACTGCAATTATTTATTAAATATGTGCAAGTCAGCATATCTGACCAATTAGACATCAGAGCTGAAAAACTCTTAATTCTCAATAGCTAAGAATAAAAAACTTTTAAACCCTTTATTCAGCGGCTCACACCACTAAGTTCGAGCGTTTTTAAGCTCATGATTAAATTGAAATTTTGATATAATTAGGTGCGGATTGCTTAGTTACTAGCGTTTAAGCCTTAATATATAGCTTATTTTATTCCCCTTTGATAACATAAATGGATAATAATAATTAACGATTGGCCACTATCGTTTCAAAATAACGCTCGCTACGAATAATTAAAATAAAAATGCACCATTACTTTTTACGGCTCTTTGACCTTATAAGAGGTAATTACAATGTTAAGACTGCTTTCAATTCTGACTATATTCACTTCCTTGAACTGTTGGGCGCCGCATTATAGCGACTGGTCTGGTGTTAGATTTGAGGATTGGAAGATTGCACCAACATTAGCCTCAGGAGGAAGTTTTGCCGAGCATTATTCTATTCATAACGATCAAATTGCCGTTCTTGAGCATTATGAATATGCCAGAAATGACCTGATCAATGAGGCGATTGCTGGTAGTGGCGTAGCCAGAAAAGATCCATCACTGGTTAATATTTATCAATTTGACGGCACCGACTGGAATCTAACAACCTCTTTGCTTGAGCCCGATATCATAGAGGCAACACCGTATGTTAGCCCAGAAGAGCCCAGTGTTATTATTTCAAGCGAAACTGGTTTTGGTCAAAGCTTAATAATTAGGAACGATATAATATTTATTGGTATGCCCTCTCTAGGGGCGGCTAAGCTTTATGCGAAGCAACCGCATCCAACAATACCTGAGTTGCATGTCTGGATACACCAAAATGATATTTTACCCTTAGCCGTATCATTACCCACCGAAGGTTTTGGAAAAAGAATGGCTTTTTCTGAGGAGGTATTAATCATCCAGAATAATCAGGGGGCATTATTTGTTCACAAGAAAAACGGTGTCGCTTTAAAGTGGGAACTTGATCAAGAAATTTATATTGATGAACCATGCTTCAGTAAAGATTTTGAATTAAGTGGCAATACATTAATAATTGGTTCAAAGGATGGCTGCACTGGCAAAGTATGGATTTTTGAAAGCAATGGTGACAAATTCAATTTAACTGAAACACATTTTAGCCCCGACCCATCACCACATCCTGCAGATTCAGAATTTGGTCACAGTGTTTCGATTAATGGTGACAATATATTAATCACTCATTCTCGTTATCTTTTAGATTTGCATGGTTTTAGTGGCGCCGCCGGCATTGCATATATTGGTAAAAAAGCGCCTGGTTTGTCTTTGAATGTGACGAGTATACTAAATCCGAATGATGCTGGAACCGGTGAATTTGGCTGGGATGCCGATATATTAGATAACAAGGCTATTGTTAATGACCCTTACTTCTCTTCTGTGGTTGATGGCTCCATAACCGAGTCAGGGCTAGGGATGAATTATCTCTATGTAAAAACAGACGAAAATACTTGGGAATTTTTATCCAAGTTAGATAGATCCGATGCCGCCGCTCTTTCTTACTTCGGTCGCGCCTCTGGAAGCGTTGAACTGACAGAGAGCGGTTTTGCAGTCGTTGCTGATCCTTACTCTGAATCAGGGACACACCCAGCTGCTGCTTTCGGTGGTCTCTACATTTATGACCTAAGAGAGATGGAAGGGCTTCATGTCGAGCCCATTTACGATGAAGATATTCCAGTTATAGGGGTGATTGGGTCATTGATGCTGGCTTTGTCAATACTTACCGTGGGTTGGTCTCGAACAAGAAAACAATGAATTACATCGAATAAAACACAATTCTTAACGTAGCATAACTTTTTCTTCACCGCTGAAGATTAACAGGTTTGGATAAAAATGCTTATCTCATTATCTCGATGTTTAATCCTCACACTGACGCTCAGCATACCGTTACTGTCAAAGGCGGTACATCCTGATTTAATTCAAACGAATCTAACCGATTTACATTATATCGAAGAAATTTCTAAGTTTCGCTCAGGTGCAGGTCATGAATTTTATTATGACGCTACTTTTCCTTTTGGCGCCACTGATAGCTCAGAACCACCCAGTAGCATGAAGCATTATCTTTCGCCCTTTGACCAATACAAAGACAGTAACGGGACGAATGACTTAATACCCATCTATGCGCCATTTACAGGTAACATTAGTCGTGTCACTAATGAAAGCTGCTGTGGCCATATCAATAAAAGAGTCGAGATTCAGTCGCTTGATAACAGCGCATACACGCTGATTATTTTTCACATCAATTTAAATGAAACCTACCCTCAAATTTATAATGATTGGCCGGCACACTTGTGGTCTGCGCATTTACCCGATGACAGTGAGTATGAAACGGTATCGGTTATCGCCGGTGATTTGCTTGGCTATGCTGATTTAAGAGGCGTTAATGATTTTGATATCGCGGTACTGTGGGAAGATGGCGTCGACCGTTACTGGGTGAGTTATTTTGAATTACTCGCAACAGCAGTAGAAGATGAATACCTTAGAAGAAGTGTGGCTATTGATGAACTCACTATTTCTCAGTCAGCTCGATTAGCTGAGCCGGTCACTTGGTGGGGTGGTCGCAACGATGACGATTGGGTCTTACTGCTTACGCCTTATCGTATCCCCGCTATCGGCAGCATAGGCTTCACTGCATTAGGCGTATCGATACTCAGTCTCGGTGTGGTAAGACAAATAAAGAGCCGTTGTTAATCACGCCTACAATGAGCAGCACTCTCTACTCATAAAGACTCAACATGCAGGCCTATTTAATATCAGTTAATAAGCATGAATAATTAATCATAAATTATTGATTACAATCGTTTTATTGTTCCGCTTGAGCGAAAGAATTTCCATGACAACAGCTACCGTTAAATGAACTTACAGAAATGGCCCGCTGTAAAACATTTGATATGATAAACACAGTAAACTTCTGCTGCGTAAAAGGCAGCATGCTTTTATGGCGCCTTATGATGAGTTTATCGCTATAAGCTGGCGTCAATACTGAATAAAAAATAGGAGCGGTAAATGTCAACTCAGGCGCAATCATCCAATATATTACTCATCAGTTCTGACTGTCATGCAGGCGCACTACCCGCGACCTACTTAGACTATATGCCATCCAAATATCACGCGGCTGCCGATCGCTGGTGGTTGGACTATGCAAAAGAAATGATTCAACGAACCGGGACTTTCTTCGACCAAGAAGCGGTAGAGGAATTTTCGGAACTCAGTGGCGAAGAAGGCACAGCGAAGTTTAATGCCGCTTCTGTCGCAGCGCTGGCGGAAGCTGATGATGCTGCTGTTCTGGCTTTACTGAATGATGAATCAAGCCCTTTTGCACCGCGACGGGGTGAATTTGATGCCGATGCTCGATTGCAAGAACTGGAAGGCGACGGCATTGCTGCCGAGCTTATCTTTCCTCAAATGGCACCTTTTGGCGCAGGTCTCACGCAGTATCGAAATGAAGTCAGCCCAGAGCATAACCTTGAGGGAAATCGTGCTTACAACCGGTGGCTCGCTGATTTTTGTAACGCTAATCCTGGTCGTCATGCCGGCGTGGCTATTATTAATGTCGATGATATTACTGTAACGGTTGAAGAAGTTCGCCAAGCCAAAGAGTTAAACTTATTTGGCGGTATTATGCTTCCCGTCAGTACTGGCTCACATCCCTTTTATCACCACCCAAGGTATGAGCCATTATGGGCAGTTTGCAGCGAATTGAATATGCCTATCCATGTTCACTCGGGCTGGTCACCTGATTATGGTGATGTGCCCAGTGCACCCGCAATGTTTATTAGCGAGGTGGATATGTGGGCACATCGGCCATTTTCAGCCCTAGTTTGGTCAGGTGTTTTTGAAAGATACCCCAACTTGAAGTTTGTTTTTACTGAGACCGGCTGCTCATGGATTTTAGAAACACTGCGCGTGTTAGAATTTAAAGCCGATAACCCTTTATTTGCACACTTTAAAAAGGGCTTATCGATGACGCCGAGAGAATATTTTCAGCAAAATTGTTTCATCGGCGCTTCATTTTTACCAAAACACGAAATCCATAATCGTCATAAAATTGGTTTAGAAAAATTAATGTGGGGCTCTGATTATCCTCATATGGAAGGCACTTGGCCTAACACCATGGACTATATGCATGCAACTTATGGCGGCATTCCTGAAAATGAAATCAGGATGATGCTTGGCGAAAATGCTGCTAATTTATTTGACTTCGACATGCGTATTCTACAGCCCATCGTTGATCGAATAGGCCCAACGCTTTCTGACATACAACCCAACATTGATCAAGCGAGTTAGACTGTATTAACCTAGTGTATAGCAGGTTATATCGATCAAACAGATAAGCCTAATCGACGATGCTGAAATTAAGCTGAATCACTTTCTAAAGATTTGAATTTTATCTTTAACGATTCAAGCTTATTTTCTGCGACGAACGGTACCCAACGTGGCGTTTCAGAAAATTCTAATTCATCGCAGCGGCTCAAAAATACAGCCAACCCCTCTTCGATTGTGCAGCGTGCGATTGCCTGGCCAATGCAGAAGTGCTGGCCAATGCCGAAACTAAGCGACCAAATACTAGGATCTCTAGTGATATCGAAAACCTCAGGATTATCCCACCGTTTTGGGTCACGGTTAGCGGCACCTAAAATTACTGAAAGCGACTGTTGATCTAAAAAATCATAACCAAAAGCCTGCAGCGGTCGCGACGCTTTTTGGCCTATTGCATAAATTGCAGGGCGATAGCGTAACACTTCTTCACAAGCACCTTTTTTATATTTTTCAGGGTTATTCCTTAGCAAGGCAGCCTGATCTGGATGCTGTGTAAGCTCATAAATTCCACTCGCAATAATACTGGCAGTGCTAGCACCAGAACCGAAGATAGTAGAGAATAAAGTAATTAATTCTCCATCACTCAGTGAACCTTGACCTTCATTGGCCTGAAGAAGATGACTCAGTAAATCATCGCTCTGCTCATCTCTTCTTCCTTGGTATAATCCTTGAGTGTGATCCATTGCAACCTGAATAGCCTTATTGCCATTGTCACGCATTTCTTGAGTCACCTTGGGGCCAAAGCAATCAACAATATTCCCACCCGCCATTGCTTTTTCTGAATGGCTGATTTCTTCTTGATCAACCCCCAAAAAGTCAAGCATGACTGATCGAGACAACCACATCCCATAATAACGATAAGCCTCCATCTCTCCATTTTGAGTAAAATGATCTAGAATTGAATGCGCAATTTTTCTAATCATTGGACGTAAGGGATCAATTGATCTTTTTGATAAAGCACTGCTGACATGCTTTCGAACCCGAATATGATCTTTGCCTTCTTTAACTCCTAAAGCATTCTTTCGCCAGGTGTGGAGTGGATCGCCATCAACAAAACCACGTCTTTCAAGAAACTCTATCCCCTCATTAATGAAATCTGATCCCCTAATAGCCCATTCGGCATCTGACCAATGAAGAGGTACAACAACACCCTCATGATTAACTGCTAGTCGATGTTCACGACGTAGTTGAGCCAACAGTGGATAAGGGTTTTGCCAAAACTGAGCATCATCAAGTGGAATTATAGGCAGCTTCATTCTTATTTTTACCCTGCTTTAAGAAAATTAATCGGCAACAACTTTATGCTCAAATATATTTAGATATATCATTTTAGATAGCGCTTTATGTATTCAAATTGTTCATCTATGATAGGGTTAACATTTCAGTACTTTATGACTTCATAATCTATACTGTTGGCTTGATAATAGTCAATAAAAAATCTAGTCAACGGAACTAAAAACACATTAAAATTATTATATAATGTTAGCCCTTCTCTCAATGAGGTTGTTAATTACTATTATGGATAGAACAAAAGATGAGATTACATCACTTTTCAATAAGTGGAATGATGCTTTAGCGACCGGCGAACCGAGTCAGGTTGCCGCCCTTTATGAAAAAGATGCGATTCTACTACCGACAGTGTCGAACCAAGTGCGACATAACCACAGCGAAATTGAGAATTACTTTGTCAACTTCCTTAGCAAGGGTCCACAGGGCAAGATTAATGAATCAAATGTGCGTATCTTTGACACACTGGCGATTAATTCAGGGGTTTATACCTTCACGTTTAGCGATGGTGCCAGCGTGCAAGCGCGTTATACCTTTGTTTATCGATGGAATGGCGATCGGTGGTTAATTGTGGAGCATCACTCCTCTCAAATGCCTGAGTGAGCGATCTCTTCTAAGCTAGAGCTTATAAGCCCTATTAATGACTAACGCTAGAGACGGCAGGATATCTGCCCTAGCTTTGTCCAGCCAGCGTCATTACTGCTAATGATCTGAACAACAGCCGCATTTAATCAGCGGCTTTTTTATGCCTCTTCAATTATCTGTCTATCACAATGACCATCCCATTCGATAGTAGGCAGGCAGGACATTTTGGCGCAATTATCTTGACAGCTGCTCCAAATAAAATGATACACTGTATCATTATGTAGCGTTCTTTTTTTGGAGACTTATATCCATGACTGCCATCAATCGATTACCCGTAACAGTCCTTTCGGGCTTTCTTGGCGCGGGTAAAACCACAGTTCTTAGTCATCTATTGAATAATCGACAAGGCAAAAAAGTGGCTGTTATCGTGAATGATATGAGCGAAATCAATATCGATGCCGCCATTGTTCAAAGTGATGTATCACTTAACCGCAGTGAAGAAAAGTTAGTCGAAATGAGCAATGGCTGTATCTGCTGTACTCTGAGAGAAGACTTACTGGAAGAGGTAGATGCACTGGCCAAGAGCGGCCGATTTGATTATTTGGTCGTCGAGTCGACGGGAATCTCTGAACCCCTGCCCGTCGCTGAAACCTTTACTTTTGCCGATGAACATGGTGTTTCTTTATCGGATGTAGCGGACCTTGATACCATGGTGACCGTGGTCGACGCCGTGAACTTCATGATAGATTATGAAGAGGCGCAATCGTTGCAAGAAGCCGGCGAGTCACTGGGTGAAGAAGACGAGAGAAGCGTGGCCGACTTACTGGTTGATCAAGTTGAGTTTGCCGATGTGATACTCATCAGTAAGATCGATTTAGTGAGTCACACTGATGTCGAGCGACTAACAGGCATACTAAAGACGTTAAACACCCACGCTAAAATCATTCCGATTCAACAGGGCCAAATCGACACCGATGCGGTTTTGAATACGGGGCTATTTAACTTCGAACGCGCCCAACAAGCCCCTGGTTGGCTTAAAGAAATGCGCGGCGAGCATGTGCCAGAAACGAAAGAATACGGGATTGGCAGTTTTAGGTATGCA
>PBSZ01000035.1 GCA_002726445.1 Cellvibrionales bacterium
CGGCTATAACCGTATTAAACTGACTTTTATTAAAATCAACCAAGGCTTTTTCTAAGCTGATGTGAACAGAGTGGCGTCGTTCCTGTGCAGAATCAGTAAGCGCTTTAAGTGCAATGTGACTGTTGTTATTTAAGTGGCTCTTGCCTTGCTGAATCAGTTCGCGCTGTTCATTGCAATAGGTCCACAGTCGTCGAAGAAACCGTTGTGCACCTGCCACACCATCGTCATTCCACTCTAAGGTCTGCTCGGGTGGGGCGGCAAACATGGTGAAAACACGCACAGTGTCGGCACCGTATTGCTCAATCGCTGTTTGTGGGTCGATACCGTTGTTTTTGGATTTAGACATTTTTGTCATGCCGCCAATTTCAACCGCTTGCCCTGATTTTATTTCATGGGCGCTGAGTATTTTCCCTTTTTCATCACGCTCGAATTGCACATCGCTTGGGTTAAACCATTCCTTGCCGCCGTCTTCTTTGTTGCGGTAAAACGACTCAGCGAGCACCATGCCCTGGCAAAGTAAGCGTTTAAATGGCTCGTTAGAACTCACAAAGCCGTCATCACGCAATAATTTATGATAGAAACGGGCATACAGTAAGTGCAGTATGGCATGTTCAATACCGCCTACGTATTGGTCGACAGGCAGCCAATAGTTGGCCCGTTCACTGTCGAGTATTCCGTCTTGAAAGTCGGGGCAGGTAAAGCGCGCATAGTACCAACTCGATTCCATAAAGGTATCGAAGGTATCGGTTTCATGGGCGACACTCTGGCCATTGACTTCGGTTTTGCACCACTCGGGATCTGCTTTAATCGGTGACTGTACACCGTCCATTACCACATCTTCTGGGAGTAAAACCGGTAATCGGTCAGCGGGTACCGGTATTTCACCCCCTTCAGGTAAGCTGAGCATGGGAATGGGTGAACCCCAGTAACGTTGACGTGATACGCCCCAGTCGCGCAAGCGATAATTGGTTTTTACCTCGCCTTTGCCCAAGCTGGATAATTTGGCGCTAATGGCATTAAAAGCACCGTCAAAATCCAGTCCTGAAAATTCAGCGGAATTGATGGTTCGGGTGTCGCTTTTTCGGCTATACCATTCTTGCCATTGGCCGCTATTGAAGTCGCTGTCATCGAGACTTGACTCAATCACTTGTGTGATCGGCAATTCATAGCGATTAGCAAATGCAAAATCGCGCTCGTCATGTGCTGGCACGGCCATTACGGCACCTGAGCCATAATCCATCAGTACATAATTAGCGATCCAGATGGGTATCGATTCACCGGATAATGGATGAGTGGCAGTCAAACCGGTGGCGATGCCTTTTTTATCCATGACGGCCATATCAGCTTCAGCCACTGACTGGGCTTTACATTCGGCAATAAATTCAGCGATAGGGGTGTTTTCATTTGCTAAGGCCAATGCTATGGGGTGCTCCGCGGCTAGGCTCAGATAGCTTACGCCCATTAATGTATCGGGGCGGGTGGTATAAACGGGAAGCGTATTAAAGCCTGCAATTTCTCGATCGAGACTAAAGCGTATATCGGCACCGCGACTCTTACCGATCCAATTTTTTTGCATGGTTTTAACTTGCTCAGGCCATTCGGTCAGTTCGTCTAGACTGCTAATCAGCTCTTCTGCATATTCCGTTATTTTGATAAACCATTGTGGAATTTCTTTTCGCTCAACTAAAGCGCCGGAACGCCAGCCACGACCATCGATTACTTGCTCATTAGCCAATACCGTACAATCAACCGGGTCCCAGTTTACAGTGGCCATTTTTTTATAGACCATGCCTTTCTCATACAGGCGGGTAAAAAACCATTGTTCCCAGCGATAATAGTCAGGTTCACAGGTTGCAAACTCGCGCGACCAGTCAAAGCTGAACCCCAGCGAATTGAGTTGCTGCTTCATATAATCAATATTTTGGTAAGTCCACTTTGCGGGTGCCGTCTGATTCTGAATAGCGGCGTTTTCAGCAGGTAGGCCAAAGGCATCCCAACCCATAGGATGGAGAACGTTTTTACCAAGCATCCGCTGGTATCGCGCGATGACATCGGTAATAGTGTAGTTACGCACATGGCCCATATGCAATTTGCCGCTGGGATAAGGGAACATGGCTAAGCAGTAAAATTTTTCTCGCGATGGGTCCTCAGTTGTCAGGAAGCTGGCTTGATCTCGCCAGTATTGTTGGGCATTGGCCTCAATAGTTGATGGGACGTATGTTGAAAGATCATTTACAGTCGAATCGGTCATAGTGAGGGTCAATTGCCTAGCTTAAACGTTGATTACTCCATTGGCTTTGTAACAGCCAAAATGCGACCCTAAGCATACCGCGAACCGACCCGTGGCGGCTAGTCTTGTAAGGGAAGATATTTACGGCTAAACCTTAAGTGCTAGCCGTTGGTGCTTGGTTGGTGATCCAAACCGTTTGGTAGGGTGCCAATGACAATGTTTCAGTCTCTAGATCAATCGCTTGGTCACTGATTAATTCATGCCAATGGTCCATCGCTATCAGATTGACACTGGCTAACGGCAATTGGTAGGGGAGTTTGCTGATATTAGAAATACAAAAGATACTTTGCTGGCGGTCTTGGCTTTGGCGCCAGAAGCCAAAAATCGTGTCTCCTAGGTGTAAAGTAAATTGGGTCGCATTGGGATGAAATGCTGACTGAGCTGTACGAAGAGCCAACAAAGCCATGAGTTTTACAAACACAATGGCCTGCGAGTGAAGTGGATTCGACAGCCGCTTAAGTAGATCTTGATAGTCCCATTGATGACGATTAATGGCTCTATTTTGGCCTTCTTGCTTGACTTTTTCATAGTCATTACGCGTCGCCAATAAGCTGTGAATATAAATACCGGGTATGCCTTCAAGTCCAAGCATAATGGCGTGTGCGCAAATAAAACGCTCAATGCCAAATTTATCAGGCCCTTGCTCGGTACCTTGCAAGCTATCAAATAAAGAAATGTTGATTTCATAGGGTTTCTGGACGCCATTATCGACTTCACGATAAGAGACCTTGCCACCAAAGTTTTCCATGATGGCTGAAAGATTATCAATTTCACGATCAGATAACAGGCCTTCAGCAGGACGAAGACCAATACCATCATGTGAAGCGATAAAATTAAAATAGGTGGTGCCATTCTGTGCGGGCGGCATACTCATCATCCATTGCTTAAGATAGTAGCTGTTGCCAGCGATCAGGCAGTGGATTAATAGTGGTGGCAGTGAAAAGTTATAAATGCAATGCGCTTCATTAGCATTACCAAAGTATTCTAGATTTTCACGATTAGGAATATTGGTTTCAGTTATGATAACGGCTTCTGGTTCAGCATGTTCAATGAGTAGGCGCAGTAAGCGAACAATTTGATGTGTTTGGCTTAAGTTAAGGCACTTAGTGCCGGGGGTTTTCCAAATAAAAGCGACGGCATCTAAGCGAAATATACGAATGCCTTGATCAAGATAGAATCGAATGATTTTAAGAAATTCCATTAATAATTCGGGATTACGAAAATCAAAATCAATCTGATCATGGCTAAATGTACACCAAACGTGTTTAATACCAACAGAGGTTTCAACGGCCTTAAGTAACGGCGAGGTTCTGGGACGAACGACTTGCGACAGATCTTGATCGGCATCAATCGTATAAAAATAATCTTTTCCCGGTGCAGTATTTTGCAGGAAATCTTTAAACCATCGATGTTCTGAAGAGCAATGATTGACTACTAAGTCAGACATTAGTCGGTAATCATTAGCGATGGCTTGGATATCATCCCAGTCACCTAGTTGTGGATTTACTTGCTTAAAGTCGATAACCGCAAAGCCATCATCAGAACTGTAGGGGAAAAAAGGCAAAATATGCAGGCTATTAATTTTTTGACTAACGTGACTGTTAAGGAAATGGTGTAAAGTTTTTAACGGAGGCCGATCATTTTCAATAATAGTATCTGCATAGCTAATTAATATACTGTCTTGCTCTGTCCACAAGTTACTGTGATTTTCTGGGGGAGTGTGGTCAGTATCAATATTCATAATCGACAAAGCCTTTGCCACTAATAAGTCAAAATGAATCTTTCCGTGTTGGTAGTCTTCAGTTTCTTTATAAATGAGCTGGAGGTGATTGCGAGCTTGTACATTTAGTTTTTGCCATGATTCCATTATAAATGTGATTCCTCGTTAATCAGCTGTATTTAGCACGATCGTGTTCAACGGCATGGCAGATCTCATCAAAAATATTAGGAATTGCGCTTTGTACTCGATTCCAAGAGGGGATAAAAGGCGTTTCCATGGGTTTTTCTAAAAACATTTCTCCCGCCTTCATGATATTTTCGGCAAATAATTCCACAGCTTTTTCCTCATTGTGAATATCAAACGATAACTTGTTGATCGCCGCATCATTATGGTAGGCATCAATGTGATCAAGGGCAATGCGAAAATAAGTCGCTTTTAATGTGCGAAAATTCTCATTATTGAATGTCACCCCTTGGGTGGCTAACTTTCTGAATAATGATTTAGCAATATCGATCGACATTTTAGATAAGCCGGATTGGTCATTGGCTGCCGATAAATCTTGATGTTTATGGTCATAGGTATTAGCAATATCGACCTGACATAAACGATTGAGAGAATAGTTCCTATGCATTTCAGAAAGTACGCCAATCTCTAAGCCCCAGTCACTTGGAATGCGAATATCATTTAATACATCTCTTCGAAATGAAAATTCACCAGCCAATGGATACCGAAAGCTAGCCATATATTGAAGATAGTCTAATTCACCGCAGATTTTTTTTAAGGCTCTTATTAGCGGGCTAACCAATAAACGACTAACCCGACCGTTAAGTTTGCCGTCTGCAATTCGTGCATAGTAGCCCTTACAAAACTCATAGTTAAAGTTTGGATTGGCAACCGGATAAATTAATCGAGCTAATAAGTCACGCTCATAAGTGGTAATATCACAGTCATGCAAAGCTATTGCTTCTGCTTTAGTGCCGGCTAAAACATAGCCCATGCAATACCAGACATTCCTGCCTTTGCCGGCTTGTTTAGGTGCCAGTCCGTGCTGGTCAAGTTTCTTATGAATTGCTTGCATAGCGGGGCCATCGTTCCAAAGAATCGATGTTTTTTGCGGTAGTTTTGAAAAAAATTGTAAAGCAAACCGATACTCTTGCTCATTAGCCCTATCGAGACCAATAATAATTTCATCCAAATAGGGGACAAACGATAATTGTTCAATAATATTTTTAAGTGCCGGCCCCTCAAGTTCTGAAAATAATGAGGGCAGAATGACGGCCATAGGTCGTTCGTGACGAAAACTGACTAACTCAATTTCTAGGTCGTCGACTGTTCTGTTTGAGAGATTATGCAGGGTTGTGATAATCCCATTTTGATGAAAATCTGCCATTGTTTTTTCCTATATAGCTCTATTATTGTTAGCGTGTTTTTTATTGCTCAATGAAATGCTCAGTCAGTATTTTTTGGATAACTTGGTTCCAGCCTTTTGGCCCAAAGCCTGAACTGATATAAATACCCTCATCACGTTCTACTGGTGGTCTACTATGAAAAGGAGATTTAATGACCGCTGCAAAATCAGCGGTATTTAGCATCGACACATCATTTTTGCTGTCGCCAAGTGCAATAGATTTTAGTTTTGATTGCTGATCATGTTGGCTAAAAAAATCAATGAGTTTATTCATCGCCGAAGCTTTGTCAGTGCTGGCATCGATAATATGCATAAATCTTCCACCTTCTACTACTTCAGCGCCCGCGGCTCTGACGGAATGAATAAAGTTCTTTTTGGCTTGCTGCTTGCCAAGCCAAAGAATGGGTTCGCTGAATTTTCTTTCGTTTGCTTGTATGGATTCTTCTAAACTCAATCCAGTGCATTTTAAGATACCGCTGACACCAAGTTGGCTGAAGCTGATATAATCATCAGGATATCTCCAATTGATCTTCATCAGTAAATTAGTCCAGTGTGATCTTGGATAGGCCTGACTAAACTCCCAAAATTTCTCACCTTTAAAGGTAATTGTCTTGGTGCCTTTGGGTTGGTCTTTGAAATACCCCTCAGGGATATATATTGCTGCTCCGTTTTCTACGATAAACGGGTCATGGTTGCCAATTGATTCCCTAATAGGTAGTAGCTCTGCCATTGTTTTACTGGTATTCGGTATGACAGGAATATTTTTTTTTTGAAGTAAATTTAGTGCAGGGCGAGCCTCTTCACATGAGTAGCTTTCATGGTCGAGTAGTGAGCCATCAAGGTCGGTGAATACAATTGGTTTCATGATCATTTACTTGTAATCGGGTGGCAGGATTGGATAAATTCTCTTTGCTTATTAAATTCAAATAAATGCTCAACTTTTTGTGGTAGATACTTTAAACAGCTTTCTGTGATTCGTTGGTAATGCGCGATAAAGTGGCGAAGTTGTTTATCATTCATCACGTTTGTATTTTGGGTCTCATTAGCAGCATCAAATAGCTTATTTTCTTGCTCCTGACGCCAATCAAATACGCAATTAAAAGATGGCGCCTTTAACATGACCCAGCATTCAATAAGTTCGAAGAGGGTTCGATAGTCGCCTTGTAACTGAGCATTGACATAATTACGCCAGATTCCTTGCTGGTCCTCATTCCTTTCGAGTTCGTTAATCGGTTTTAGTAATTCGCTTTTAGTTTGAGCCGTTGCGCCGAGGCACCAGCCTTCAATAATAATCACGCGGGCATCTGTTCGGCTCATTCGATGGGTACTAGTATCAACATCATCTAAGGCTTTGTTAAATGAAGGGAGGGGTATTGGTTGATCTTGGTGGTTTGCAATGGTTTTAATGACATTAATTAACTGAACGATATCGTGTGTGCCTGGGACGCCGCGCGTAAAAAGTAGAGGGTGAACTGTCTTTGCGAGATGTTGCCTTTGCTGGCGGCTTAAGTAAAAGTCATCCAGTGATAAAACTTCCGCACCAATGTGGTGCCTTGAGTCTAAAACAGTGCGGAGATAACGAGCGAGTGTTGACTTACCTGAGCCTTGGCAGCCATTAATGCCTACGATAAGTGGTTTATGCTGCTTTGTCTCGAGTTGAGATAAAATAGATGAAATGAGCGGTGAAAACCATTTTTCAGCCATTTTGAGATACTTTAAAGTTAGTTTTTGCTCCGTGATAAATGCTTCCAGGGCGGCATTGTGTTCGGACTGCAGATGTTGATGATGGCTAATGGACACAATTTTTACTCCTTTCGTTTTTACTGAGCAGGTATTGTGCCAACTTTAGGTGAGCCCCCTTTGCCCCGTCAGGTTTAATAGCAGTATGATGCTGGATCAAAGAACTGGGCTATTCAGAGCATTTCTACGGAAGTATTATCGGTGATTAACAATATTTTTTGTTTCAGTGCTACTGACTATCAGCTTGTAAGACATCTCAATTATTCAATAAATTTTGTGGGCACAACGTTATAATTGATTCATATGATTTTCATTGCTTAAATTAATGGCTTGCGCCACTCTCAATCTTAGCAAGTAATGCTAAACGGTCAGCCTTTTGACCAGGTATAGTGCCAGTCGATGACTATTGTTTAGCACATGAGTAGAGATTCTTTTTGGCTTATTATAGGCAGTAACTATGTTTGGTTTATTGCGCACGATTTTAGCTTTGTTAGTGATGGCTGGTCATTTACTTGATACCTGGCAGATAGGCACTTACGCTGTATTCGGATTTTATATGATCAGCGGCTATTTAATGACGCATATCATGCACGAAAGCTATGGCTTTCATCTGGCCGGACGCTGGTCTTTTGTCTGTAACCGATTTTTACGGCTTTATCCTTTGTATTGGTGTACGGCTTTGATCACCATTCTGCTGATTAGTGTGGTAGGTAAAGATTACGTGTCATCATACAACGCCAGTATTTTCTTACCGGAAACGCTGACGGATTACTTGGCCAATATTACGATGGTTTATCCATTAGTTTTTGCTAATGAGTACAAGCCAATTTTAGTACCAACCACTTGGGCAATTACTGTTGAATTATTTTTTTATGCGGCTATTTGCCTAGGCCTGTCAAAAACTAAATTTCGGGTGCAGTTATGGTTGGTGATTTCGGCACTGTATGTGCTGTATTGCTTGTATCAAGGACTGGGTTGGCGTTACCGTTATTTCCCTATTTTAGCCGGTTCTTTACCCTTTGCAATGGGTGCTTACATTCACTTTCTGAAGCAAGACGGTTGGCCCCGCTTGGAGGAGTGGTTGTTTCAACCGGTGTGTTTACTGTTCGGACTTTTAGTAAATATGCTAGCCGTTGTAGTTTATGATTATTATTTTGAAATGGGTTTTTATGTCAATGCTTTTTTCTGCGTCCTGCTTTGTTACCAAATTGCTAACGGGGCTTTATGGCCAAAGATTTCTGCACGTTCGGATAAGTTACTTGGAGAGTTTTCTTATCCAATATATTTATTGCAATGGCAGGCAGGTATTGTCGCCTCGTATATACTATTAGGCGAGCCCATTCATAATGCGTCAACTGATGGTATGGCTATTCTAGGGTTAGCCTTACTGCTTGTATTCGTCGTTGCCTATATTTTGATTCGTGTGATTGACCGGCCAATACAAAATTTACGAAGTACAATTAAAAAGCAGATCGTATTTAAAGACAGCTAGTAGTATAAAGTAGGAGAAGATTATGGCTAAAGATACTCATTTTATCGGTTTAGAAAAAATGTATCTTATTGCGCCTGTTAATGCTTTTTATCAGCCGAGTATTGATATTTCATCGGGCCAGGCAGAAATTAGTATTGCGGTTGAGCCTAAATATTGCCATACCGCAGGCGCTGTTCACGGCTCGGTATATTTTCATTTGTTAGACAGTGCGGCTTTTTTTGCTGCGAACTCACTCGAGCGTGATTATTTTGTGCTAACGAGCTCGTTTACAACCTACCTTACTCGGCCGGTGTCTGAGGGTGCCATGCGGGCTATCGGTCAAGTGGTTAATGAAACGAAGTCGCAGTTTATCGTAGAGTCCATCGCCTTTAATGCAGAGAATAAAGAAATTGCACGGGGTAGTGGTGTTTTTGTTCGTGGTAAAACACGATTAAGTGATGTGCCAGGCTACACTATTTAACCCTTGCTATTCTGAGAGGTTTTTCTTTATACTGTATATATATACAGTACTTAAATAGAAACCTTTACACTTAGGATGTTGGGCCAGCTCTCGTTACGCGCATGAAAATCACCTTATTAGAAGTCAGTAAAAACTCACAAGCTGTTGATATACCACTGTATTCATCCAGTGTTCAAGCGGGCTTTCCCAGTCCTGCCGATGATTATATCGAAGCAAAAATAGACTTAAATCAGCATATTATTAAGCGCCCAGCCGCTACTTTTTTTGCGCGCGCTAACGGCAGTTCGATGATGCAAATAGGAATTTTAGACGGTGACTTAATGGTGGTTGACCGCTCAGTGAAGCCTGAACAGGGAGCGGTGGTGATTGCACTCATTAATGGTGAGATGACCTGTAAGATACTCGACAAACACCGTAAGCGTCTGCTATCAGCGAATGATCAGTTCCCACCGATTGCAATTGCCGACGATGCAGAATTATTTATCGAGGGCGTAGTGACTCATTCATTGCGCTACCATCATGTACGCACTAGTTGATGCTAACAGTTTTTATGCCAGCTGTGAGCAAGTCTTTAGGCCTGAGTTGCGCGATCAGCCGGTGGTGGTGCTAAGCAATAACGATGGCTGCATTGTTGCCCGTAGTCGGGCTGCAAAGGCGTTAAAAATTCCCGACTTACAACCTTATTTTAAAATAAAGTCTTTACTCGCGAAGCATCAAGTGCATGTCTTTAGCAGTAACTATGAATTGTATGCTGATTTGTCCAGCCGGGTAGTGGCAGTGTTAGAAGAGTTCGCACCACAATTGGAAGTGTATTCAATCGATGAGAGTTTTTTATGTCTTGACGGCCTGTCAGTTGATTGGCGGGCCTATGGTTTGCAGATCAAGCAGCGCTTGTGGCGAGATGTACGCATGCCAGTATGCGTGGGCATGGGTCAAACGAAAACCTTAGCTAAGCTGGCTAATCATATTGCGAAAAAATCAGCAAAGCTAGAAGGGGTTTGTATTTTACATGCTGTTGACGACTGGCATGCAGTATTTAAGAAATTGCCCGTAGAGAAAATTTGGGGCGTGGGTAGGCGATTAGCAAAGCGATTAAATCGGCTTGATATATATTCTGTTTATGACCTTAAAGTCGCGAATGTTAAACACATACGTCGTCAATTTGGTGTGACACTCGAAAGAACCGTTGCAGAGTTAAATGGTGAGCGTTGCATAAGTGTTGATACTCAACCGATTAATAAAAAGCAAATCTATTCAACTCGATCGTTTGGCCAAAAAGTTCAACAGCTGTCAGATTTGCAGCAGGCGATTAGCCAATACGCGAGTACCGCCGCGGTCAAGTTGCGAAAACAAAACAGCGTGGTGAAAACTATCGTTGTTTTTATTCAAACATCACGGTTTGTCGACAATGCCTACTCAAACACGGTAACCATTGCTTTACCGTACTCTACTAATGATAGCTGCACCATTATTGCAGCAGCCAAGCAGGGGGTGGCGCGACTGTATCGACCGGGTCTTGCTTATGCTAAGGCCGGAATTGGCTTGGTTGAAATTGATGATGCAACAGCAATACAGTTGAATTTCTTTAATCAGTACCAATCGGCTAAATCACTGAGGCTGATGGCGGTGGTTGATCAGTTAAATCATCAGCAACAGCAGATTTTTTTCGCCAGTAGCGGCATCGACCCATTTTGGCGGATGCAGCGGCAAATGAAGTCGCCGTCCTACACAACAAGTTTGGAACAAATTCCCGTCATTAAAATCACTTAACAACAGAGTTGGTTTGTTGGTAAATGATACGTGAAAATGTTTGACCGCATCTGGTCGGCGCCTTGGAGTGATCCTGGCAATCAAAACGAGCCCTTTTAATGCAACAAAGTCGGACTCATAAAAAAGGAGAGTAAAAACACTAACGATATTGCTTTTTTCTGAAGATTAACAAAATGATAGGCTGCCTGTTTCGACCCCTTAGCGATCTAGCCTAAAATAGATAATCCGCGTAATATAACTTTATTATTTATTCCCGAAAATCATTTAG
>PBSZ01000036.1 GCA_002726445.1 Cellvibrionales bacterium
CGGCTTCTGTCAGCGTCGTTGCATCAGCAATGGTGAAAGGTACATCGAGCAATCTTGCTAGGGTCTCTGCGAGTAGGGTCTTGCCGCTACCGGTCGGGCCCACTAACAAAATATTACTTTTACCTAACTCAACGTCATCGTTATTTGACGCTTGATGCCTCAATCGTTTGTAATGATTGTAAACAGCAACTGCTAGCACTTTTTTAGCACGCTGCTGGCCAATCACGTATTCATCAAGAATGTTATCGATTTCAACTGGTGTTGGGAGCTTTTCAGAATCAGCCTCTGAACTGGCCTCGCGAACTTCCTCTCGGATGATATCGTTACATAAATCGACGCATTCATCACAGATGAAAACGGAGGGACCAGCAATTAGTTTCCGAACTTCATGCTGACTCTTGCCACAAAATGAGCAATACAATAATTTACCGTTATCGCCATCTTTGTTGTTCTCAGACATTTAACCCTATCCTCGTATCAATGCTGCTTTGGTCGATCAGTCTATCTTGAGGCATTCTAAAAGACAGCTGCTTAACCAAGATTATCCTAAATTACTGCCCTTAAGGCCACTTTATACAAAAAAGTGCTCGAAATGTGAAGCGGTTTTAACGCCATGCAAGTGATTTCACTTATTTATATACGCCTTGGCAGGCTAGGCAGATCTGCTCTTGATTCGGTTAATTTTTATCCACATTTCGAGCATCGAGCACCTCATCGACCAAGCCATACTCCCGGGCTGTCGTCGCTGACATAAAGTTATCTCGCTCAGTATCGGCCTCGATCGTCTCAATCGGTTGGCCGGTATGGTCAGCTAATAAGCGATTGAGCCGCTCACGAATGATTAAAATCTCTTTTGCCTGAATATCGATATCGGTGGCCTGACCTTGAGCGCCGCCACTGGGTTGGTGAATCATCACCCGTGAATTCGGTAGGCAAAAGCGCTTGCCTTTAGCGCCACCAGACAATAAAAAAGCCCCCATACTGGCCGCCTGACCAATGCAGATGGTACTAATATCCGGCTTAATAAACTGCATTGTATCGTAGATGGCTAAACCTGCGGTGACAGAACCACCGGGAGAGTTAATATAAAGACTAATATCTTTATCGGGATTCTCAGATTCTAAGAACAGCAACTGAGCCACAATCAAGTTTGCCATATTATCTTCAACCGGACCGACCACAAAAATCACCCGCTCTTTCAATAAACGCGAGTAAATATCAAATGATCGCTCACCTCGAGAGGTTTGTTCGACCACCATAGGCACTAAGCCTAGGTTCTCAGTCATTGGTTGAGTGTTGATTGAATCGGTCAATTTTAATACTCCTAAACGCTTATGGGAAAAGGGAATGGTTCAGCTTAAATCGGCATGTAAAATTTAACAATAGGGTAAACCAAAAAGCGACCACATCTAATTTCTTAGTGTAGTCGCTTAATAAAATGATTGCTAAGCATTTATAACGTGAATAGCTAACTAGCCTTGATTCGCCTGGGCCGCTTCCATCACGTCTTGATAACTGCTGGCCTTTTCAGTCACGGTGGCCGACTCAAGCACGGCATCAACAACCCGCTTTTCAATCAACATCATCTCCACCTGTTGCAGGCGGTTTTGATCCGATAAGTAGTGCTGTTTGACTTCTTCAGGGTCGTCATACGATTTTGCCAAATCATCTAGAAACGCCATTAAAGCCTCGCGGTCAGGCTTGATCTCAAAATCAGTAATTGCTTGATTCAGAATCACCCCCAGCGCAACTCGCTTCTTAGCCTGCTCCTCGAACAACTCGCGAGGGAGCATCGAAAGATCGAAGTTCTCTGCGGCCGCACCAAACTGTGCCAAGGACTGCTGCTGCAAATTGGCTATTTCAGAGTCAATCATGGCAACGGGTAAATCGAAAGTATTTTCTTCGAACAACTTATCCATGACTAGCTGTTTACCGTGCGCCTCTAAAGAAGCATCCAGCTGGCGAGTCATGTTTTCCCTGACATTGGTTTTAAAGTCATCGAGGTCTCCCTCAACTTCAAACTTGGCAAAAAACGCTTCATCCAACTCGGCCAGCGATTTTTCACTGACACTGTTGACTTTAACGTCGAAAACAACGGCAGCGCCTTTTAAGGCCTCGGCGTGATATTCTTCGGGGAAGGTTAAATTCAAGGTCACAGAATCGCCTGCACTCGTACCCTCTAATCCTGACTCAAATCCGTCAATCATTCGTTTGGAACCAAGTTCCAAATCACTGCCCTCTGCCGAACCACCATCGAAGGGTTCGCCATCTTTAGTCCCTGCATAATCAATATTCACTCGATCATTGGCGGCAGCTGGTCGCGCAACCTCAGCCCAAGTGGCTTGTTGATCACGCAATTTCTCGATCATTTCTTCAATATCTTCATCTTTGACACTCGCCTTTAATAATTCTAACTGGAAGCCAGAAGAATCTTTTAAGACAATCTCGGGATATATCTCAAAGGTCGCAATAAATTCAAAATCCTTTCCCTCTTCATTGACCTTGGGTTCAATAGCCGGCTGGCCAACCGGTTTTAACTCTTCTTGCGACACCGCTTGCTGGAACATTTGATTAGCAAATTCACCCAGCACCTCGGCACGGATAGAATCACCAAAGCGTTGTTTGACCACTTTGCGAGGGACTTTACCCGGTCGAAAACCGTCTAAACGCACCTTTTTGCTGGCATCGACAATACGCTTTGTTACTTCAGTATCGATCTGCTCGGCGGGCACAGCAATATTTAGCTTTCTTTCAAGCCCATCGGTCGATTCAACGGAAACCTGCATGAAATTATCCTCTAAGGTTAATAAGTCTTAGCCAGTTATTTTAGTGCATCATTGAAGGCGTAAGAATTTGTCAGTCCTCAAGTCGTCTTGAGCTCAGCAACTTGACGGCATCACTCTAAACTTGAAGGCGAAAATATGGTGCGGACGGAGAGACTCGAACTCTCACGGGTTGCCCCACTGGAACCTAAATCCAGCGCGTATACCAATTTCGCCACGTCCGCAAATTTAACTTTCTATCCAGCTTTCACTTAAACACGGTGCCGCTTCACAGGCACTCGACAAGCGTGATTCTAGACTGCTGAAAGGGGGCGGATTCTGCCACATTTGCCCCCCAATGATCAATACTTGAGGGCTCGAATCAGAAGGAAATTGGATAATGACCGTATTTCGCGCGATCAAGTTACCGAAAAATAGAGAAGCAGGCGCTCATCTAATCAATAATGGCCATTAAAGGATCAGAATAAAGCCTGTAAAAGCAGATGGATAGCCCTTCGACTTCAGACATTTGCTGAACTCGAAGGGCTAAAATACAACTATCAACTCCCTCATCGAGCAATACCGCCAAATATAGCTTGCTTAAAGACGCTGAAGAATCGTGCTCACACCCTGCCCTAAGCCAACACACATGGTGGCCAGACCCACTTCCGTGTCCTCTCGCTCCATGGTATTGATTAGCGTGGTCATAATTCGAGCGCCCGAACAACCCAGCGGGTGGCCTAATGCGATCGCTCCACCACAAAGATTAACCTTCTGATCGACATCGTCCATCAAACCTAGATCATTTAAAACGGGAATCGATTGCGCAGCAAATGCCTCATTCAGCTCAACGCTTTGTATATCTTTAATCGACATGCCAAGCCTATCCATCGCCTTCTGTGAAGAAGGCACAGGGCCATAGCCCATAATAGAGGGATCAACACCCGAGACGGCCATTGAAGTGACACTGGCTTTCGGTGACAAACCTAGCGCCTTGGCTTTGCCGGCGCTCATGATTAACATCGCTGCTGCGCCGTCGGTAATTTGCGACGATGTGCCGGCCGTCACCGTACCGCCTTTTGGCATGAAGGCCGGCCTTAACTGTGCCAGCGTTTCTAACGATGTGTCGGGACGAATCGTCTCATCAGCCGTCATTAAACGTAAAGCACCGTCAGCATCGTGACCAAGACGAGGAATGATTTCAGCGTCAAAGTGTCCCGCAGTGGCCGCTGCATGTGCGCGCTGATGAGAGCGAACTGCGAAAGCATCCTGCTGTTCACGACTGACACCGTGCAACATGGCTAAGGCTTCTGCCGTCAGGCCCATCATGCCGGAGCCTTTCGCAATGTGCTTACTCAAACGTGGATTGGGATCCAAACCTTCGGTCATCGGCACATGCCCCATATGCTCAGAACCACCGATCACAAACACTTCACCGTAACCGGCTAAAATGGATTGCGCCGCAATGTGCAGTGCTGACATCGATGAAGCACACAAACGATTCACGGTTTGGCCGGGAACGGTGTGCGGAATTTGCGTCATTAATGACATCATTCTCGCTAAGTTAAACGACTGTTCCTTGGTTTGGTTCACACAACCCCATACGATGTCATCTATCTCAGCAGGATCTAAATCGGGATTGCGATTCAACAGCCCCGAAATTAAATCCGCTGCCAAATCATCAGAACGGGTATGGCGATACATGCCGTTTCTCGAGCGACCCATGGGGGTGCGTGCGCAGTCAACAATCACTGGTGTATTATCGGCTAAACTCATTATCTTTCTCCACTGGATGCCGTGCTAATTGACAAGCACAGACTAATCAAATTATTTATAGACGCTTTTCTTTTAAGGCCAGACATAAGGACTCATTAATAAAAGGTTTTACCCTCAGCCGCCATGGCTTTAATGCTGTCGAGCAGTCTATATGGCTCGCCTAAGTCAGCATATTTTTCGGCTTTGGCACAGAACTCACTGATGCCGGTATTATCCAACCAGCGACAAATACCGCCCCTAAACATGGGGAAACCTATCCCCATGATTAACGCCATATCAGCCTCCGCTGGAGTAGCTACAATGCCTTCATCTAAGCAGCGGATCATCTCGAGCGCCATGGGCACCATCAAGCGATCGATTATTTCCTCATCATCCATCGTTTTAGGCGCATCAATGTGAGCATTTAATAAGCCGGTCACTTCATCATCGGCAGTCTTTTGAATGCGACCTTTTTTATCCGGCACATACTGATAGAAGCCCTGAGCATTCTTTTGGCCTAAGCGACCAGCCTCGAACAGTGCTTCAGCCGCACTTTTATAGTCCACTTGCATGCGATCTGGAAACGCTTCCGCCATGACGCCAGAGGCATGTTCACAGGTATCCAAACCAACCACATCCTGTAAGTAAGCCGGGCCCATAGGCCAACCCCAGCGCTCCATTACACGATCTATTTCAACAAAATCGACGCCCTCTTTCATCAGAGCATTTGCACTTCCAAGATAAGGAAACAACACGCGATTGACCAAAAAACCGGCGCAGTCATTGACCAATATCGGTGTCTTGCCTAGGGACAAGGCGTAACTCATGGTTTTAGCAACCGCTGCATCACTGCTCTGCTTACCACGAATGACCTCAACTAACGGCATTTTATGCACGGGATTAAAAAAGTGCATACCGCAGAAATTTTCTGGCCGCGTTAAGGGTTCAGCCAATTCGCTAATTTGGATGGTGGACGTATTAGAACAAAGCACGGCATCATTCGCCATCAATGCTTCGCACTCAGCTAAAACGGCTTTTTTAATCTTCGGATTTTCTACCACTGCCTCAACCACGACATCGGTATTTTCAATGCCGGCATAATCTAAACTTGGCTTAATTTGGGTTAATGCTGCTGCCATTTTCTCAGGCTTCATGCGGCCACGATTAACGCGCTTACTGAACAAAGAAGACGCTTCTTGCATGCCCGCATCTAATCCAGACTGAGCAATGTCTTTCATCAAAATAGGCACACCTTTCGCTGCTGATTGATACGCGATGCCGCCGCCCATAATACCTGCGCCTAGCACTCCTGCTGATCCTACAGGGTCAACACTGCCAGCTAAGGTACGTGCTTTTTTTGACACCTCTTGTTCATTTAAAAACAGACCAACCAAACTGCGTGCCACGTCAGTAAAGGCCAAACTTACAAAATGCTCTATTTCAACTTTGCCCGCGTCCTCACGACCTAAAGTGGCGTGTTTTTCAATCGCTTTTAGGGCTGACATCGGCGCAGGATAATCACGACCCGCCTGAGCGGATACAAGGCCTCCGGCACTGGTAAAAGCCATTAAGCGCTCCATGTCATTGAGCAACACTGGCGCTTTTTTCTCAGCTCTTCGCGACTCATAATCCAGCTCTCCGTCAATCGCCGCTTGCAACATAGACAAAGCAGCCTTTTGTAATCCTTCCAAAGGCACTACGGCATCGACGGCACCTAAAGCCAAACCTTCTGCCGCCTTGGCATGCTTACCAGTGCAAATCCATTCAACGGCGTTATCGCAACCCATCACCCTTGGCGCTCTAACCGTTCCACCATAACCAGGGATAATACCCAGCTTCACTTCAGGAAAACCTAAAGCAGCCACATCAGCACAGATGCGAAACTCTGCCGTTAAAGCCAGCTCAAAACCACCGCCTAATGCAAAACCGTTAATCGCAGCTACTTTAGGAAAAGGTAGGTCTTCTAAGCGATTAAATAGACCATGAACTTCTTGAACGCCATCGTAAAGCGCCTGTTCAGGCCCATTAAATAACTGTGTGAACTCGTTGATATCTGCGCCAACAATGAACGCGCTCTTGCCACTGCTCAATAATAAACCGCGCACACTGCTGTCCGTTTCAAGCAAGTCAACCGCCTGCTTAATTTCTTGTATGGTGGCGATATCGAGTTTATTCACACTGTCTTGAGACGAGAAACACATTTCAGCAATACCATTGCTATTCTTGCTCAGGGTAAGGGTTTTACCTTCAAACATTGTTACTATCTCCAAATCGATTGTTAATAAAGTAGAAATTAGCCGGTTAAACACGCCGGATCAAATACGTATTGCTCAGTTAGCCATTCGACTAACTCGTTTGCATACACCGAGTTAAAACCCGCGTAGTGATTGATACTTGCTTGCTTGTCAGCCTCGCTCAGTCCATCCAAACCTTGAGCAGAAAAAATGGCAGCATCTTTTAACACACTCTTAGCTAAAGCTGAACCTAATAAGCGTTCTGCATCCTCACGCCAAGGTAATTCTGCCGCTTTTTCATGTCCATGCGAGGCTGAGCCAATATCATCAGCATCGCCTAGCCAAGGATACAGTCTCGCTAAGCTCGCTAATGGTAATTGAGACAAGTAAGGCTGATTCATTGGATTCGCAAGATGCCCAGCACTCATATTAATCAAAGAAGAGCGCCCTTTAAACGGTTGCAAATGTAAAAAACGACTTAGTTTAGCCCCATCGTTAACGGGATAATTATCCCATATAACCGGTAATCTCGCTAATTGATCTGCGATGAAATGGAGATTATCGTCACTATAATCTTGACTACAGACCTGCTCGCCTGTCCAAAAATAATCGATTTCAGCAGGCAGTGCCTGTCCAAGTTCTCGCCAATAAGCCTTAGGCCGATGCCCGAACAGCTTGTCTAACACGGGGTCAGTTGAGTAATAGCTAGGACAAATAATATAGCGATCCGCAACTGCCTTACCAATAACATAATCAACAATGCGCAACTGCTGTCGCGCCATATCATCACCCAATGAGGGCATGTCGTCGAATAAAATACACAACAAATCAGCTGAAAGGCTTTGTATCTGAGCCAGCTTTTCATCGAGCTGCCGGTAAGCGTTAAACGCCGCTTGAGATCCAGTGTCCAACTCTGCCAAACCCATGGGCGACAGACCAATGCCAAAAGCCAGCCCTTTTGCTTCAAACGCTTGTGCCAATAACTGCAAGGATGATAGCTCTTCATCCGTCCAGGGTTCAGCCCAACAGTGACGTAATTTTATATCTGATTTTGGCGCATAAATATAAACAGATAGATTGTTATCAGCTATAAATGAGGCGTATTCATGCCGTGCAGACCATGACCAGCTACGACCGTAAAATCCTTCTATGACACCGACAAGTCGGTTTCTTTCAGTCATTCTCAGACCCTAAGTGCGGCGCTAAAATTGTGGCCAGTCTATTGGTGGACCATGGATACAGCAGGCGATAGATACCTAATAGGTCATCTAAACCGATGCGTCGAATCAGAAGATTAAAATCTAATCTCGACGCCTTTTAATTATGGTAACACAATCATGACGAAGGATAGACTTACAACAAACTTATGATGACTAGTATTTATCTTGATAGTGAATATTAAAGAACCAAACCGAAAAAAATTGGCCAACGTCAAAGAGTAAAAGAAGGCCTATTAGCTGGGATGCTAGCGGCTAAATATGCGTCAACTTTACGGCTTAAAGTTGGCATCTTATCTGCCAACTGCACACCGATGCCACGCTGATATTGCACGCCACAATGGCCCGCCGACCAAATCACGGTAGCTGCTAATACTGCCGTTTCAGGCTCTTCAAGCAGCGTTGCAATAAAATTCACACGATCGCCTAATCGATAATCTTTATCGGTTGCAATGAAGAATCCGCCCCCCTCGACAAAGGGCATATAAATTTTATATAAAACTTCTTGATCAAAGGCTTGCCAGCGTAAGACCTCGGCAGCCTCAACTGCCATTAACGAACTCCCCATAACACCCTCGCCATTTTATGCGACATGAAACGATGCTAATAAAAGAATCAGCACCACGATAACTAAATGCCTATTTAAGCATGGGGAGAGTGAAAAAATGCGGTGCAATCTTGCAAAAAGGTTTCCATAAGTAAGCGCAAGTTCGCATTTTGAGCTAGAGCTTGCTTAGCATTTATGGCCAAAGCATAGATTTCATGCCGTTGATATTCAGTCATAGCATACCCAACCGTTAATTCTTCATTCGATTCTTTCAAACTGGCAGCCGATTGCTGAGCGAGTAAGGCCAGCAAGGCATCTAAAAAATTGGCGGCACTGCGTTGGTCAAGCTTGGCTGCAAAATCATAGGCGGAAGGTTTTCCTAGCATCAGCTGAAGCAGCACATCATTATTAAAATATACCTGATCAGAGTCAGAGAGTATTGATTTTACCTGCTCAGGAAAACCTCTTGCCCGCTCAATCGCCTGCTGAATATCGACCTGATCGAAGTCATTTTTCAACCAATTTACAATACTATTCGCTGAAGGAAGAGCAAAGTTAACACCCTGAGCGCGGGACAAAATCGTAGGTAATATTTTCGATACCTGGTGTACCACTAATAAAAAATAAGTGTTAGCAGGGGGCTCTTCAAGTATTTTTAACAAAGCATTAGACGCATTATCATTCATATTCTCTGCTGGGGAAATAATACAAACCTTATTGCCACCCTGCTGGGCCGTTTGCTGTAAACGCTGCTGAATGGACCGAACCGTATCAACTCTTATCGCTTTGTGTGCCTCCTCGGGCCCGATATTTGCCCAATCAGGATGGGTGCCGGCAAGGCAAAGCGAACAGGACTTACAACGCCCGCAAGCGCGGCCAGCATGGGGCGAGGAACAGAGTAAGAAAAAAGCAAATTGCTCAGCAAAGTGTTGTTTACTGACTCCTAAAGGACCTGTCAGCATTAGCGCATGAGGCAGCGTGTTAGCCTGATAAGCTGAACTTAATTGTTGAGCTTGGGTGATTTGCCATGGCCTAAAACCTTCTTCTGGGCTTAAAGCGACAATATGCATCTGATCATTCGCGATACTCATATCAGTATCAACCAATGAATAGCAGTGACGTTAAATAGGCAGACGGTCGCTGGCATAAAAGTATCGATCCACATCAGTTATTAATCCAATAAACGCTCTAAAATACCCAGTAATTCAGCCTGCACTTTGAGCAAAGGCTGAGAAGCGTCTATAAGCGCATAGCGCTCTGGCGCGGCATCAGCACGCTGGTGATAAGCATCCCGTACGCGCTGAAAAAAATCGCTGTCTTCGACTTCAAATCGGTCTAATTCACCGCCTCGCTGCTCAACACGCGCAGCACTTAATGCAACAGGGACATCTAAGATAATGGTTAAATCGGGCTGTAACTCCTGCTGAACGAAGCGCTCAAGCAACTCAACTTTTTTTCCGCCTAGCTGTCGGCCCTCGCCTTGATAGGCATAAGTGGCATCGGTAAAGCGATCACAAATAACCCACTGACCAGCATCCAGTGCGGGCTTAATTACTTTATCGATGTGTTGGGCCCTTGCGGCAAAGATGAGCATCAACTCGGCCAATGGCGCCAAAGTTTCAGTATGATGCTCAAGCAATAAATGCCGAATCTTTTCGCTGATTTCAGTGCCGCCCGGTTCGCGGGTTGCTGCAAATTCGATACCGCGCTGCTGAAAAAAATCAATCACATAACTAAGATTGGTTGACTTACCTGCGCCTTCCATACCTTCAATAGTGATGAATTTAACACTGCTATTAGTCATTAATTACCTTACCCATATTAACTATCAACGCGTATTCACTGTTAGGCTATTGTCTACTAAAACGCGCGACTAATCGACTTAACCCGGGCCTTTTTTTTGCGATCCCATTTGACCAGCCGGATGCGAGCGATAATCAGCACGACGCTGCTGTATCTGGTAACGCCGCACTGCTCTTTGATGCTCTTCAAAGGTCGAAGAAAAGTAATGGCTACCATCACCCTTAGCGACAAAATAAAGCGCGTCTCCGCTGGCGGGATGTAACGCTGCATGAATAGCCGCCCTGCCTGGCATCGCAATGGGTGTTGGTGGCAAGCCATGCCGCGTGTAGGTATTATAACGAGAATCACGCCGAAGATCGGCCCTTCGCAAGTTGCCATCAAAACCAGCACCTAAGCCATAAATAACCGTAGGGTCGGTCTGTAAACGCATTCGCTTATTTAACCGCCGCACAAAGACACCGGCTATTTGTGCACGCTCCGAGCCGACAGCCGTTTCTTTTTCTATCAAAGACGCCATAATTAATGCTTCATAAGGGCTCTGATAAGGCAAGTCAGGCTGGCGTATCGCCCACTCTGACTGCAGAACCTCAATCATCGCTTGATGGGCACGATCTAATAGCATGAGTGAAGGCTTATGCTGATCATAAAAGTAAGTATCAGGCAGATACCAACCCTCATAGCTAAGTTGCTCAGGCATCAAGTCGATCGCAAATGAAGACAACACTAAACGCCGATCATTAATAATTGCTGAAGCTGGGGCATCTTTAATGAGTGCCAGAAAGCCCTTATGGTCACCTAAACGCCGCATCATCTGCCGATAATTTTCACCCTCAATAAAGGTGACGCTCCCCTGAATAGAAACACCCAGATCCAGGATAGCGATGATTTGCGCCGGCGACGCCTGCTTAGGTAAACGATATTCACCCGCTTTTAAAATAAACTCAGGGGCGAAAAAGAGCTGCAACAGGCGCATTAAATTGGCTGTCGGAAAAATACCCTGTTGCTGCAAGACATCAGCCACATGAGCAAACCGATCACCTGGCTCAACGGTAAAGATCACCGCTTGATTCATCTGTCTTGCAGGGCCGTGCCAAACACTCAATGCCGATTTGGCCGTGAAAAAAAACAGCACGAATAGAACTACCGCCAACAAAGGGAAATAACGAATCAAAGTTGACACTATTCGTCGCGACAAGGACTTCATTCGATAGCGGCCTGATAAGCTTGCTGAAGCTGAGTCAGTAATGCATGTTGTGACCATCGGCATGTTAGACCTGAACTCGACTGTAAGCTGGCAACCTGCCTGAGCCCTTGTACTGAATTTGTCAGTAGACAGGCGTCGGCCGCTGCAAGCCTGGCAAGATCAATAGGCTCTTTACGCAAGGGAAAGCCCAGTTGAGGGATTAAATCCTCTATTAAAAACTCTCTCACCACTCCGATCACGCCCGCATCGACTATTGGCGCGGTAATGAACTGATCAGACTCTACAATAAAAAGATTGGCTGCCGTTGCCTCGATCACTCGATCCTGTTGATCCAGCATCAGCCCTTCATCACAGTTACTGTCGTCAACCTCACGTCGGGCCAACACTTGCTCTAAGCGATTGCAGTGCTTGATACCTGCGAGTAATGGCTGCATGGATAAGCGCGTCTCACAGACCATCAAGCGCAAAGCATCAGCTGGCTTAACCGTATAAGACTGAAGTAATAAAAGACGATTAACCGATGTTTGATGGCTGCTGTAACCAAATACTGTACTGCCGCGACTCACCACTATTTTTAGAATGTAGTTATCACCTTCACGGATAAATGGCTTTATTAACTGTAAATCATGACTGAGTTGGTCTCGCACGCAAGAGATAGAGAGCCGGTGTAAACCTTGAGAAAGTCGCTGTAAATGGCGATCAAGCAATACTGCCTCACCCTTTCGAACCAGCAGTGTTTCAAAAACCCCATCGCCAAAACTACTGGCACGATCGAGCAGATACGATTCGCCAGCATCGACCGATGTGGCTCCAGCTGAAGCCATTAATTCACCATTGAACCAAACTAACAATGGTTCAGACATCGATTAAACCTGGCTAAAAATGACAGTACCGTTAGTACCACCAAAACCAAAAGAATTCGACATAGCCACCTTTATCGTTTTTTGCTGAGCGGTATGCGGGACATAATTCAAATCACAATGCTCGTCGGGATTATCGAGATTGATGGTCGGTGGCGCCAATGAATCTTGAATTGCCAGCACAGAAAAAATAGCTTCCACCGCACCGGCGGCACCCAATAAGTGGCCCATCATCGACTTAGTCGAACTGACCGCCAAGTCTTGACAGCCTTGACCAAATACCGATTTAACCGCCAGCGTCTCAGCGATATCGCCGGCATTAGTCGAGGTACCATGGGCATTGATGTAATCAACTTGATCAGGATTAAATGCTGCATCACGCAAGGCATTACGCATAGAATCTGCCGCTCCACGTCCGTCTTCGGGGGGGGATGTCATATGGTAAGCATCGCCACTCATACCAAAGCCACTCAACTCTGCGTAAATTTTTGCACCACGAGCCTTAGCCATCTCGTACTCTTCAAGCACTAACACTCCGGCACCGTCACTCAATACAAAACCGTCTCGATCTTTGTCCCAGGGTCGACTAGCCGCTTGGGGATCATCATTCCGTGATGATAAGGCTCGAGCCGCCGCGAAACCACCTAAGCCAACGGGAGTAGTCGCCATTTCAGCACCGCCAACCACCATGGCGTCTGCATCGCCCATTTGGATCATGCGCCCGGCAATACCAATGTTGTGCGTTCCTGTCGTACAAGCAGTCACAATAGCAATATTGGGACCTTGAAAACCGTACTTAATCGATAGGTTTCCACCGATCATATTGGTAATTGAGCTGGGCACAAAAAACGGAGAGATTTTTCTAGGCCCACGGTTCTCAAGAATTTCTCGGGTTCTTTCTATCGAACCTATTCCACCAATGCCCGAACCAATCGCTGCACCAATGCGCCCGCGATTTTCATCGGTTACCTCGAGCCCAGAATCCGTGATCGCTTCAATACCTGCTACCATGCCATACTGAATAAACGGGTCCATCTTTCGTCCATCTTTAGCGGGCATATAATCCGCAATATCAAAATCTTTGATACTTCCGCCGAACCGTGTGCTGTAAGCAGACACATCAAAAGCTGTAATAGGCGCAATACCACTCTGACCGCTCTTGATCGCCGACCATGATTGCTCCACGTTATTTCCTAAGGGAGAAACCATACCTATGCCTGTAACGACAACTCTTCTCTTTGACAAATCGAAACTCCTAAAGAAATTGAAATTTTAAATAGACAAAATTAATCCAATAAAAAAGCCGCAGCTGAGAATCAGAAGCGGCTTTTATGAACACATACACTCTGCCTAATGCAACAGCCAGTCATACTGTTGATTCATAACACCGACACTAGACACTTATAATACCAACTAGTCGATGAGGCTTTAACAAAAACCGCTTGCAAAATGGCGTATTAAAAAACGACACCCAGCGACTTAGTCTAGGTGCTTGGTAATGTAGTCGATTGCTAACTGAACCGTAGTAATTGCCTCGGCCTCTTCATCAGGAATTTCAGTTTCAAATTCCTCTTCAAGCGCCATCACTAATTCTACGGTATCCAATGAATCTGCTCCTAGGTCTTCAACAAAAGAGGCAGAGTTTTGAATCTCGTCTTCTTTTACACCTAATTGTTCTGCAACAATCTTCTTTACACGTTCATCAACACTGCTCATGGTAATAGTAAACTCCTTATGGTTCTGTATGATTCTCTATAATTCTCTATAGCGTTAAATGTTTCAGTAACTGGCTATTAACGGTTACCTATCAAGCTGTTTTCTCTCAAACTCATCGTCATCTATAGCGACGGCTTCGCAAAATATCCTGCGATGAAAAAGTGACTATAATTTGACGCGCATTGTACCCTGATTGATAATAAAAGTAAGTGTTTTTGTCGGTTTTTACAGGGATTATGATTGGCATAAAAAGCACCACGTCCAGGTCATAAGAGATTATTTATTAATCAATATGTGCATGAATAGATCAATCACGCCATGTACATGCCGCCATTGACATGGATAGTCTCTCCAGTAATGTAAGCCGCACTCTCACTGACCAAAAAACCCACAGTTGCGGCTATTTCTTCAGGCCGCCCTAAACGAGCCAGCGGTATCTGCTGAAGTAAGCTGTCTTTATGCTCATCCGCTAGGCCACTGGTCATATCGGTATCGATAAAACCCGGCGCAATACTGTTAACGGTAATCGACCGAGACCCCAACTCACTCGCCAGTGCACGACTAAAGCCTTCCAGTCCTGCCTTGCTAGCGGCGTAGTTGGACTGCCCTGCATTACCCATTGAGCCAACGACCGAACTAATATTAATGATTCTTCCCCAGCGTGCTTTCGTCATGGCCCTTAAACAAGGCTTCACGACACGATAAACCGCATTCAAATTAGTGTCGATCACCGCATCCCACTCATCGGTTTTCATTCGCATCATAATATTATCTCGCGTCACACCGGCGTTATTGATCAAAATCAGGGGAGCACTATACAACTCGGCAATAGCTTTTAAGACCGCGTCAATTTGTTGAGCGTCAGTCACATTTAAAGCCATGCCACAGCCTTGAGCACCTGCCTGAGCAAGATACTGCGAAATATTTTCAGCACCGCCCTCAGTCGTTGCCGTCCCAATAACAGTCGCCCCCGCCTTGGCAAGCTCCAGTGCAATAGCACGACCGATTCCTCGACTGGCGCCAGTGACTAACGCGACCTTACCTTCTAAAGACATAATCAGTTCCTATATTTACATGGAGATAAATAAGCTCAACACGATCACTGTTAGCGACTAGACACAGCAGCAAGTAAGGCATCGGGCAATTCAATGTTCGTTGTTGTTAACGGCTTATGTATACGGCGTGATAAACCACTCAGCACTTTGCCCGGACCACACTCTACCGTGTGACCAACACCCTGATCAACCATGTACTCGGTACACCGTGTCCACTGCACGGGGCTATAGATCTGCTCAATCATCAATGGTTTAATTTTATCAGGGTCGCTTTCGGTCTTTGCCGTGACATTATGCACTATAGGAATTTCTGGTACTGAGAAATTAAGCGCATCAACAAGCACCGACAATTGCTCGCCGGCCACTTGCATTAACGAGGTATGAAAGGGTGCACTAACAGGCAGTGGCAAACCCCGTTTAGCGCCGGCAGCTTTGCATCCTTCTATCGCCTGCGCCACCGCTTCGGCATGACCGGCTATCACCACTTGACCCGGCGAATTGTAATTCACCGCCTGCACGATCTGCGTCTCACTGCAGGAGGCACAAACTGCTTCAACTTTTTCATCCGCCAGGCCAATAATCGCTGCCATTGCCCCCACGCCAACGGGTACTGCCGATTGCATAAAAGCACCACGATGACGCACCAAATCAACCGCATCGTCAAACGCCAGCACGCCACTGCAAACTAAAGCACTGAACTCGCCCAAACTATGGCCAGCCATATAATCAGGCTTTGACCCACCCGCCGCTAACCATGCCCTCCATAAAGCCACACTCGCCGTTAAGAGGAGTGGCTGCGTTGTTTCAGTAAGATTCAACTGCTCTTGGGGACCTTGCTGCGATAGCGCCCATAAATCATAATTTAAGATTTCGGAGGCTTGAGCAAACGTCTGCTCTACTTCGGAAAACTGGCTGGCAGCAGCGGATAACATGCCCACCTGTTGGGAGCCTTGACCGGGAAAAATAAAAGCCATTTTATTGGGATTCATAGTACTCCTTAACGTCACAATGCGGTATTAACTGAGTTGCTTCATCATCTTTTGAGTGAAGTCACCCTGCTCCAGTGTTATGGCTTTTACAATAGCTGCTTGAAAAGCGGCAGCATCACTAGCCCCATGACTTTTGATTACCGTGCGCCGCAAGCCTAATAACACCGCACCGTTAAAGCGAGCAGTCTGCACCGCTTGAAGTAACCGCTGCGATGACGGCTCAACGCCACTTAATTGGCGTGAATTATCGGATAAGGCCTGCTGGACATAACGACGAATATAATCAGCCGTTCCCTCGCAGGCTTTTAATGCAATATTGCCGGTGAACCCATCACAAACAACCACATCACAATCATCCATCAATAATTGATTCGCCTCAATTAAACCGGCAAAGTCCATCGAAGCATCATCGGCGCACAGCGCTACCGCGTCGGTGACCACTTGATTACCCTTACCCGACTCAACGCCAATACTTAAAGCACGGACTTTCGGTTTCTGACCCATGCTTTGATCGAGCGGATAGAGACTGTTTACTAAACCACAGCCCATACGAGCAAACTGATGGAGCTGGCTAGCAGAACAGTCAACATTGGCACCAACATCCAATAAATAACTTGGATGATCAAGGTTGGGAAGTTGAGCGCAAATAGCCACCGTTCTTACCCCTTCAAAGGTACCACAGCAATGCCGTGCTAGACCGATTAAAGCGCCAGTGTTGCCGCTGCTGACACAGGCATCTACCTCATCAGCCGCGAGCGCACGTAACGCTAACAACATGGAGGTTTCACTGCGCTCACGTAACACCGTTGCTGGCTTATCAGTCATATTGATCTGACACGCCGCATGGCGAATCTGTAAACGTTGTTTTAATGAGGGATTGGCAACTAAGCCCTCAGCGCTATCGAGGGCGTTATTAATGGCGGCTTCATCGCCAAAAAGATGGACTTGAGTAATATCAGGATAAGCCTCTAAAACCGCCAGAGTCGCAGGTATCGTCGCAGTTAAACCGCAATCCCCCCCCATGGCGTCTATGGCTATCTTCATCGGCTTTAGCAATGGTAGTTAAAAACAAAAAAGCTTCGTTTAACCATGCTCAATCGGCAATCAAGCAGCGGCACTTTGTTGATAGAAATGATGATGGACTTTGAACAGACCTCGTCTAAGACCTATTCATCAAAGCCGGTTTCAACAACTTTCTTACCTCGATAAAAGCCTTCATTGGTCACGTGATGACGGCGATGCTTCTCGCCACTGCTTTCATCGACGGATAATACGCCTTTAACAAGACTATCGTGAGAGCGACGTTGCCCTCTTCTAGAACGCGTTACTTTACTCTTTTGAACTGCCATTTCGCTTACTCCTGACCGCCTTCGGTCGTTAATGTTTTCAACACTGCAAAAGGATTATCCAAGCCTCTTGCTGTGCGTCGTTCAATGCCTTCATGCTCGGCCAACGATATTTCATTGGCTGAGACATTGGCTGA
>PBSZ01000037.1 GCA_002726445.1 Cellvibrionales bacterium
CATTATTTTCATCGTGCGCATGCAACTTAGTAGAGCGAGTAATGTATTTACCATACAACTCATGCTTAACTCTTCGCTCAACCAATACCGTGATAGTCTTGTCCATTTTGTCACTGACAACTCTACCAGTGATTGTGCGTACGTTATTTTCTTGATCCGCCATTACTTACGCCTTCTTCTGTTCGTTCAATACAGTTTTAATACGCGCGATGTCACGCTGATTTGTTTGCAGTAAATGCGTCTGAGTCAGTTGGCCAGTGGCTTTCCGAGTGCGCAAACGAAATTGCTCCTCCAATAAGGCATTTAATTGCTGGCCTAATTCTTCAGCTGACTTTTCTCTTAGTTCTGATGCTTTCATTACATGACCGTCCGCTTAACAAAAGTTGTTGGTAATGGCAGCTTTGCCGCCGCAAGCGCAAACGCTTCGCGAGCCAATTCTTCAGAGACACCTTCAACTTCATAAAGTACTTTGCCAGGCAGCACCTGTGCCACCCAGTATTCAACGTTACCCTTACCTTTACCTTGACGAACCTCTAAAGGCTTCTGAGTAATTGGCTTATCAGGAAAGACACGGATCCAAATTTTACCGCCACGTTTAATATGGCGAGTCATCGCTCTTCGTGCTGCCTCTATCTGCCTAGCAGTGATTCTGCCTCGACCAGTCGACTTCAAGCCAAACTCGCCAAAACTTACTTTACTGCCGCGATGGGCTAAGCCACGGTTGCGACCCTTTTGGACCTTGCGGAACTTTGTGCGTTTAGGTTGTAACATCAGTCTTAACTCTTATCCCGAATTCTATTAATTAGTGCCGGCTGATTGCTCAGCTGCAGCAGGTGTATCAAGCACTTCACCTTTAAAGATCCATACCTTAATACCAAGGATCCCATAAGTGGTTAACGCCTCATAGGTCGCATAATCAATATCCGCGCGCAAAGTGTGCAACGGCACTCGTCCTTCTCGATACCATTCACTTCGAGCGATCTCAGCACCACCTAAACGGCCACCGACCTGGACTTTTATGCCTTCAGCGCCGGCTCGCATCGCATTTTGAACAACACGCTTCATTGCGCGTCTGAACATGACTCTGCGCTCAAGCTGACCAGAAACATTTTGCGCAACTAACTTAGCATCTAAGTCAGGCTTACGAATTTCTTCAATATTGATGGTGACAGGTACGCCGAGGCGAGCAGTAAGGTCTTGACGTAATTTTTCAACATCTTCACCTTTTTTACCGATGACAATACCCGGTCGAGCAGTATGGATAGTTATCCTAGCTGTTTGAGCTGGACGCTCAATAACAACCTTGCTTACAGAAGCATTTTTTAGCTTATTCTCTATGTATTCGCGGATTTTAAGATCGCCAACCAATCGGTCTGCGTAATCTTTACTTTCAGCGTACCAAACAGATGAATGCTGCTTGGTTATACCTAATCGAATGCCTGTTGGGTGAACTTTTTGACCCATATGGTCTACTCCTAACTTACTGCTTTAATCAGCAACCTTAACTGTTATATGACAAGAGCGCTTTAAAATACGATCTGCTCTACCTTTAGCACGCGGCTTGAGGCGTTTTAACGTTCTACCCTCATTAACAAAAATGCTTGAAACTTTTAACTCGTCAACATCAGCACCTTCGTTATGCTCTGCATTTGCAATAGCAGAGTTAAGCAACTTGAGCACTAGATCAGCCGCTTTTTTGTTACTGAAAGTCAAAATATCCAAAGCCTCTTCAGCACTTTTGCCTCGAATTTGATCGGCAACTAATCGAGCTTTTTGAGCCGATATGGTAGCGCCTGATAATTTAGCTGAAACTTCCATCTATTTAACCCCTAACCAGCAAGCTTATCGCTTGGCTTTCTTATCTGCGACATGACCACGGTAAGTTCTAGTAGGTGAAAACTCACCTAATTTATGGCCTACCATGTCTTCAGTTATAAATACCGGTACGTGCTGACGACCATTATGAACAGCGATCGTCAAACCAACCATATCGGGTGAAACCATTGAACGACGAGACCAAGTTTTGATTGGTCGTTTCTCATTTTTTTCAACGGCAAGCTCAATCTTCTTCATTAGATGAAGATCGATAAATGGACCTTTTTTTAGTGAACGTGGCACGCTTCTTTCCTCTTAACGCTTACTTAGCTTTGCGACGACGCACGATTAAATCGTTAGTGCGCTTATTTTTACGAGTTTTGTAGCCTTTAGTTGGCATACCCCAAGGTGATACAGGGTGACGACCACCCGAAGTACGACCTTCACCACCACCATGCGGGTGATCAACTGGGTTCATAGCAACGCCACGAACCGTTGGGCGGATACCACGCCAGCGAGATGCACCAGCCTTACCTAATGAGCGAAGGTTATGCTCACTGTTTGAAACCTCGCCAAGTGTCGCTCGACACTCTGACAATACTTTTCTCATCTCACCTGAACGTAAACGTAAAGTGACATAAGCACCTTCACGAGCAACCAACTGACAACTGCCACCAGCTGAACGGACCATCTGCGCACCTTTACCAGGCTTCAACTCCACACAGTGAATCAAGCTACCAACAGGCATATTTCTTAATGGTAGAGTATTGCCCGGTTTAATCGGAGCGGCTTCCCCAGAAATAATTTCATCACCCGCTTTAACACCTTTTGGCGCAATAATGTAAGCTCTTGAACCATCTGCGTACAATAATAAAGCTAAGTGAGCCGTTCGGTTAGGATCGTACTCGAGGCGTTCAACTTTTGCAGGGATACCGTCTTTAGTGCGCTTAAAATCGACTATTCGATAATGCTGCTTATGACCGCCGCCACGATGACGGGTAGTAATGCGACCTGCATTATTACGTCCGCCCGTTTTACTCTTTTTAGCCAACAGTGCTTTGTGAGGTGCTCCCTTATGAAGATCGGGATTAACCACGCGAACGACAAACCGTCGTCCCGGTGATGTTGGCTTACTCTTTACGATTGGCATTTTTGCTAATCTCCAAAATACGCTTTACTGAACTGAACCGTTATTCGGCCAGCGCAAAATCAATGTCATGCCCTTCAGCAAGACGAACATAGGCTTTTTTAATTCCAGGCCGACGATTCTCGCCAAACCGGTTACGTTTGAGCTTGCCTTTTAAGTTGCTCACCTGAACACCTTCAACTTTCACTTTGAAAAGCTGCTCAACCGCTCGCTTGATTTCAAGCTTGGTCGCATTGGGCAATACTTTAAAAACAAATGCATTCGATGCATCGCCAGCCATAGCTGCTTTTTCTGAAATATGCGGTGCAACCAAAACCTTTAATATACGCTCTTGATTCATCCTAAAACCTCATCAAACTTTTTCAGCGCAGCAACGGTAATCACCACCTTGTCATAAGCAACCAAGCTCACTGGATCACTGCCACTGACATCAACCACTTCAACCTTATGCAAGTTACGGGCTGACAAATATAAGTTACTGTCAACTTCTTCAGTGATGATCAATGCGTCTTTGATGTCGAATTCGGCAAGCTTAGCAACTAGAGATTTTGTCTTTGGCTGCTCCAAAGAAAAATCTTCAACCACCACCAGACGCTCTTGACGCGCCAGCTCGGAAAGAATGGTACGCAAGCCCGCGCGATACATTTTGCGATTCACTTTTTGTGAATGATCCTGTGGCTTAGCCGCAAAAGTCACGCCGCCTGAACGCCAGATCGGGCTTCGAATCGTTCCCGCTCTCGCACGACCGGTGCCTTTTTGACGCCACGGCTTAGCGCCGCCGCCACTGACTTCAGAACGTGTTTTCTGTGCTCGAGAACCTTGTCGACCACCGGCGAGGTACGCGACCACAACCTGATGAACAAGATCTTCATTATATTCTCTACCAAACGCGGCATCCGATACTTCAACCGTACCCGCTTTAGCTTTTCCTGGTGCAGCAAGTGCTAACTGCATAGTTTTCATCCCCCTCCAAGTACCGGTTTAATTTTTCGCTTTGACAGCTGGCTTGATAAGCACATCGCCGCCAGGCGCACCGGGGATCGAACCCTTGACCAAAATCACATTGCGCTCTGCATCGATTCTGACCACCTCTAAATTCTGCACAGTTACCTGCTCTGCACCCATATGCCCGGACATCTTCTTTCCTTTAAAAACGCGGCCTGGTGTTTGGCACTGGCCAATCGAACCGTTTGAACGGTGCGAGATCGAGTTACCGTGAGTCGCGTCTTGCATGGTGAAGTTCCAGCGCTTGATTCCACCTTGGAATCCCTTACCTTTTGATTGGCCCGTGACATCAATTTTTTGGCCAACTTCAAAAGTGTCGACCGTTAATTCACCGCCGACCTGTAATTCTTCGCTTGCTTGATCTAAACGCATTTCCCACAAGCCACGGCCAAGACCTGATTCTGCCTTGGCAAAATGTCCTGCTGCTGTTTTGTTCACTCGTGATGCGCGGCGTGTACCAGATGTCACCTGAATAGCGTCATAGCCATCAGTTGCATGGGTTTTCACCTGAGTTATACGATTGGGTTCGACTTCTACCACACTGACTGGGATGGATACACCATCTTCAGTAAATATGCGAGTCATGCCGCTTTTGCGGCCCACTAAACCTAATGCCATCTTTTAAACCTCTCAGTGTACGGGGCTGATTACCCGCTATGGCCGCCCTTAAACAAGATAATTCATCATTATCTACTATCAGGCATTACACATAAGTTCGCTTTAATTGATAGTGGCCTATCGCTTAAAGCGCTGTCTTCTCGTCTAACTTGCGCTAGCCAAGGCTTATTTGAACTTCTACACCTGCCGCTAAATCCAGCTTCATTAATGCATCCACTGTCTTTTCTGTCGGCTCTACGATATCCATCATGCGCTTATGTGTACGAATTTCGTACTGATCTCGCGCATCTTTATTGACGTGTGGTGATACTAATACGGTAAAACGCTCTTTTCGTGTCGGTAACGGGATAGGGCCACGTACCTGGGCGCCTGTCCGTCGGGCAGTTTCAACAATTTCCGCCGCTGATAGATCGATTAATTTATGATCAAAAGCCTTTAGGCGAATTCTAATACGTTGATTTTGAACCACTTTTTACCTCACTAAGCAAAGAACCAGTGTTTTGTTTATTTGAAAAACACTGCAATTAACGCATAAAACTTTAACGCGCTACCAATCAACGTTAGTTTTAACGTCAAAAAGAGAGCGCGCATTCTAATGGCGAGGCTATGGAGAGTCAAACTATTTGTGAAAAAGATTGGCCTTAGTGATGTAAATAATACAAGGCAATCCAATGCTTAAGGTTTTTAGCTGGTGATGTCGTAGCTAGCAATGGCTAGGATTGATAATAAGCTTATTCGCTCGCAGAAAATTTTAATGGAAAGCCTCATTGGCACTTATGGGAGGAGCATTGGTTGATCAATAAGCGCCAGCCAACTGTTTAGGGTAGAGGCTTTATGAAAGCCAATGCCATGTCCAGCAACCATTCCCCAACTTACTTACATAGGCGTGAGTAAATGCTGGCTTAAATCACCGATTAAGGTCGATACGATCTTTCGTTCGCTAAAACGCCAGCGTTCATTAGATTTGGCAAAGGCATCAAAATATCGTACCCCAATAATAGGCTGCAGTGGCAGGCCATCGACCGCCTGAAACACCATCGCATAAGACTTGGATGAGGCTGAGTTACCCGATTCATCGATATCAACGATCACATTGGTAGTGACATGCAAGGTATGAGGCGTGCCACTGTCCGAGTAAATACGGGTAAAATTCTGATACATCGCTAACACCGCGTCTTGGCCTTCAACCACGGATTCGCCACCATCAGCTGTAACGCCGATAATTCTTGCATGCGCAAACATCGCGGCGACAGATTCAAGCTCGCCACTGTCAATGTAATCAGCGTATTGATAAAGCAGTTTTGTTATTTCACAGCTATCGCAACTCTCGGCACTCATAGACTCTCCTTAATTCTGAAGTTAGCGCTTTGGTAAGGTTATTATTGGCTAAAAAGCAGGATAATGGCCAGTCTACTCCTAGCCCAAGCGAAATAATATAAAGTTGAGGAAACCATGAGCACCTACCCTTCAAGATTCACCGATAAAGTTGCACTTATTACTGGCGCAGCCTCAGGCATTGGTCGCGCAACCGCAATCCGGCTTGCACAAGAAGGCGCCTGCATCATGCTGGCTGACATTGATCAAGCCGGCTTGGACGCAACGATGGCAACGATTGCCGACAATGGCGGCCAAGCTGACAGCCTTCACTTTGATGCGACTCAAAACGATTCCTGTATTGCTGCCGTTGCAGCTACCGTAAAACGCTGGGGTAAATTAGATATTGTCGGTAATATCGCGGGCATTGTCAGCTTCTGGCATCTGCATGAAATTACGACTGACATGTGGAATCGCTGTATGCAAATCAACCTTACAGCACCCATGATCATCAGCCGCGAGGCTATGCCCCACTTAATAAAAACAGAGGGCACTATTATTAATATGGCATCCAGTGCGGGGTTAGGCGGGCAAGCTTACAACGCCACCTATGCGGCGACTAAGCATGGCTTAGTCGGCCTAACTAAATCCTTAGCTGTTGAATTTGCTAAAAAAAATGTACGGGTGAATGCGATTTGTCCTGGTGGAGTCAATACCGCTATTAACGACAAAATGCGCTGGCCTGACGATATAGAACCCGCCATGCTGTCACGCTTAATGCCGTTACTCGATACGATGGCTGAACCGGAAGAAATCGCAGGCTTGTTTGCTCAACTCGCCTCGGCAGAGTCGTCGTTTGTGACCGGCGCGACTTGGCAAATCGATGGTGGGCAATTGGCTTAAAGATTGAAGAAATTCCTAACCGTGTCTTCTTCCGCCATGGTGTCGCGGTAGCCTTGTTGAATAAGTTCGCGGCAAAAAGCGGCCTCGAACATCACATAACTGGCAAGATTACCGCCACCAGCCCGGCCGGCACCCATTCCCCGCAAAACGCGCCGAAAAGCCCAAGGCAGGTCTTGCAAATGTTGGGCGGCCAAATCATCTAAGTCAATCGATGGCCTAATCACTAATAAATCAAGTGGCTTAGCCGTTCCAGACGAAAAATCTGGCGCCTCATTAGCTAAGATACCCAACATTTCATTCACTTGAATGACATTATTAACATCGCTTTCGAGTGAATCGATGAACGCCGAGCTGAATATATGCCCTAAGGTTTGAGCCATCGAGGGCGGGTGGTCGCGTCGCAAAGATAGGTCGGTTGTGTTCTTACCGCGAACTCCCACTACGACAATCCGTTCAGCGCCTAATCGAATAGCAGAACTCAAGGGGGCTAACTGCCTTAAAGAGCCATCACCAAAGTATTGTCGGCCAATCTTTTCTGCTGGAAAAACACTCGGAATAGCCGACGAAGCTAACAAATGCTCTGCAGTCAGTCGGGTCGGAATACCCACCTTTTTTGCTCGATGCCACCATTTTAGCTCAGGAAGCCCCTCAAAAAATGTCACTGAATTTCCCGAGGCATAACTGGTGGCCGTCACCGAGACGGCATCTAATTGACCGGCAGCAATCCGCTGTTGAATATTCTCAAATCGGATAGAAGTGCTGAGTAAAGTTCGCAACGGTGAGCTATCGAGCAAGGCCAAAGACTGACCTTGAGTGCAGCGGGGATGCACAAAAGAGCATCCTAACTTCGCGGCCTGAAGAGCGAGATCACGCCCGCGGACCTTTGCAACGCGTTGGATATTCAGGGTGGTCCAAATTTTTTCTACCTTCTTAACCCCTAAACGAAAATTATTAGCAGACGCCGCTAGCCCAACGGCATTAATTGCACCCGCCGAGGTGCCGGTAATCACATTAAAGGGATTACTGCTGTGTTTTGGGTGAAGGTCAGCAATCGCCTTCAAAACACCCACTTGATAGGCGCCTCGTGCGCCGCCACCTGAGAGTACTAATCCTGTTTTCATCCTCTAAGTCTAGCCAATTACCGCCAATCGGCTAGTTTTCCTTGAAAAGCACAATAGCAGGCAAATCAGCAAAGCCAAAAATCCTTATTTCTGCCGTAAAATAGCCACGAATTCCCTAAAATTTCAATAAACCTGCCTTTTTTAGCAAGCACAGAAAATAAAATCGCTATTCTTACTAAAAATAGGCAAATTTTGCGTTTTTTTTGTGTTCACTTACGGTAACATGCGCGCTTTTTATGATGACGGATCGAGTGAGACCATGACTGATTTAGCCCAATACAGAAATATCGGCATCTTCGCCCATGTTGACGCCGGCAAGACCACCACCACTGAGCGTATTCTTAAGCTCACCGGTAAAATCCATAAAACTGGCGAAGTGCATGACGGTGCAGCGACGACTGACTTCATGGAACAAGAACAAGAGCGCGGCATTACTATTCAGTCGGCCGCTACCACCTGCTTCTGGAAGGACCACCGCTTCAATATCATCGACACCCCTGGGCACGTTGACTTCACGGTTGAAGTTTATCGCTCATTAAAAGTGCTCGACGGGGGCGTTGGTGTTTTCTGTGGTTCTGGCGGTGTTGAACCCCAATCAGAAACCAACTGGCGTTATGCCAATGAATCAGAGGTGGCGCGCATTATCTTCGTCAACAAACTCGATCGTATGGGCGCGGATTTCCTAAGAGTGGTTGGCCAAGTTGAAGATGTATTAGGTGCCAACCCACTGGTTATGACCCTACCCATCGGCCGAGAAGACGATTTTGTCGGTCTTGTTGACCTGCTGTCTCGTCAAGCTTATGTCTGGGACGATTCAGGCCAACCTGAAAATTTTGAAGTGGTGGACATTCCCGCTGACATGGTTGACCAAGTTGAAGAATACCGCGAAAAATTAATCGAAATGGCCGTCGAACAAGATGACGACATCATGATGGCCTACATGGATGGTGATGAACCATCGATAGATGATATTAAAAAATGCATTCGCAAAGGCACGACCGCACTTGACTTCTTTCCGACTTATTGCGGCTCAGCGTTTAAGAATAAAGGCGTTCAATTAGTTCTCGACGCAGTCGTTGACTATCTACCCAGCCCAACAGAAGTTAAACCACAACCATTAACTGACGAAGCCGGTGAAGAGACGGGTGAAGTAGCCACCGTCAGTGTTGATGAGACACTCAAAGCCTTGGCATTCAAAATAATGGATGACCGTTTTGGCGCCCTGACCTTTGTTCGCATCTACTCAGGTGTTATTAACAAAGGCGACACTATCTTAAACGCCTACACGGGCAAAACAGAACGCATTGGTCGTATGGTTGAAATGCACGCCGATGACCGTAATGAAATCGATCGCGCGCAAGCCGGTGACATCATTGCTATCGTGGGGATGAAGAATGTGCAAACCGGCCACACATTGTGTGACCCAAAAGCACCAGTCACGCTTGAACCGATGATCTTTCCCGATCCAGTTATCTCAATTTCAGTTAAGCCTAAAGACAAAGGTGGCTCAGAAAAAATGGGCATTGCGATTGGTAAAATGGTGGCTGAAGATCCTTCCTTCCGTGTTGAAACTGACGAAGATTCAGGTGAAACCATTCTAAAAGGTATGGGTGAACTGCATCTTGATATTAAAGTGGACATCCTTAACCGCACCTATGGCGTTGAGCTTGAAGTCGGCGAACCTCAGGTCGCGTATCGCGAGACGATCACACAAGGCATCGAAGATTCATACACCCATAAGAAACAGTCGGGTGGATCGGGGCAATTTGGTAAGATTGACTATCGCATCAAACCCGGTGAAACCGGCAGCGGCTACACCTTCTCTTCATCGGTAGTGGGGGGCAACGTGCCCAAAGAATTCTTCCCCGCCATTGAGAAAGGCTTCCGTGGCATGATGGAGCAAGGCCCACTGGCTGGCTTTCCCGTGTTAGATGTTGAAATCGAACTCTATGATGGCGGCTTTCATGCGGTGGATTCATCTGCAGTAGCTTTTGAACTGGCTGCGCGTGGCGCCTTCAGACAGTCGATGCCAAAAGCAGGCCCGCAGTTAATAGAGCCGATTATGCATGTTGATGTTTTCACACCTGACGATCACGTGGGAGACGTCATTGGTGACCTAAACCGTCGTCGCGGCATGATCAAAGACCAAATGGCTGGCACGACTGGCGTTCGCGTTAAGGCCGATGTGCCATTATCAGAAATGTTCGGCTACATCGGTAGCTTGAGAACCATGACATCGGGACGCGGGCAATTCTCGATGGAATTCTCACACTATAATCCTTGTCCTGCCACGGTGTCTGAAAATGTCATCGCTGCTGAAAAAGAACGACAAGCTGCTAAGTAGTTTTTGGCTTAAAGTAAAAACCGCTAGCTTAGTCTAGCGGTTTTTTTTGCCTAAAAAATTTATGCAATAGTCACTGACAATTTTTACGCATAAAAAAGGCCGCCAATGGCGACCTTTTTGTTGGTTTAGACTCGCGGCAAAAATTAGTCGAGAATTTTTGCTACAACGCCCGCACCCACAGTACGACCACCTTCACGAATCGCAAAACGTAAGCCTTCATCCATCGCAATCGGTGCGATCAACTCAACCGTCATTTGC